>JAZQDI010000054.1:0-12470 GCA_045546715.1 Oscillospiraceae bacterium
GGGCTTCACGGCGGAATATTCCTCGCTGTCGAGCATGGCGAAGGCGCTCTCTGTGAGCATCACCTCCGGCTGAAACAGCGCGGGCAGCACCACGGTCGCCGCGTCGCCGCTGACCGGGCACTTCCACGCGGCGAGGCCGAAGAGATCCCGCGCAAGCAGATGCTTTACCCTCGCGCGCACGACGCCGCAGCACGCTGATTGAGCAGTAAAAGGCGTTTCGCTCCGCAGCAGCGGCAGGGAGCGCTCCGCCATCTCGCCGGTGTGCAGGTTCTCAAGGATGAGGACAGCCTCACCGCGGGTCTGCGAGTGCAGCGTACCGCGGATTTCGTCACCGCAGGAGCAGCGCTCCGGCAGTGAGATGCCGACCGATGCTCTCCTCGTGCCGAGAGCAGCAAGCAGAATTCCTATGAGCGGCACAAGCGCCACGATCAGCAGCACCGCAAGCGTCGCACCGCTGTTTTCAAACAGATACAGCGCAGCCGCTGCCAGAATCAGCAGCAGCCACACAATTCTTCGTTTCCACATGGTTTCAATCCAATGCCGTAGGCGCGGCGACGTCCTGCAGCACCTGTGCGAGCACGTCCTGCGCGGTTTTGCGCTCCGTCTTCGCCTTCTGTGAGAGGAGGATGCGGTGCGCGCAGACGTCTGTGAAGACCGCCTGCACGTCCTCGGGAATGACATAGTCCCGACCTCGCACCATGGCGCAGGCGCGCGCCATTTTGCTCACAGCGAGTGCGCCGCGCGGGCTGACGCCGAGCTGAATCCACGCATGAGAGCGCGTGACGGATGCGAGGCGCGTGATGTATTCCAGAATGCTGTCCTTCATGGTGACGGCCGCCGTCTGCTGCTGGAGCTCCAGCAGATCTGCCGCCGTGATGGTCTGGCGGACGGAATCAATCGGATTTTCCATGCGTCTGCCGCGGAGGATGTCCACCTCGCTCGCAAAATCGGGATAACCGATCGTGAGCTGCACAAGGAAGCGGTCGAGCTGCGCGTGGGGCAGCAGCTGCGTGCCCGCGGCGCCGACCTGGTTTTCCGTGGCGATGACGAGAAACGGCTTCGGCAGCGGATGGACCGTGCCGTCCACCGTGACCTGTCGTTCCTCCATGGCCTCGAGCAGCGCGGACTGCGTCTTGCTGGAGGTGCGGTTGATCTCGTCGGCCAGCACCAGATTCGCGTTGGTCACGGCGCCGGGCATATAGCGAAATTCCCCCGTCTGCTGCTGATACATGGAAAAGCCCACAATATCGCTCGGCAGTACATCGGGCGTGAACTGGATGCGGGAATAGTTTAACCCGATCGCGCGGGCAAAGGCCACGGCCAGCGTCGTCTTGCCGACGCCGGGCACATCGTCAAGCAGAATGTGCCCATCGGCCAGCATAGCCATGAGCACCTTTTCCACCACGGACTCCTTGCCGATGATGACCTTGTTCACTTCGCTGCAAATGGCGGATAATTGGTTTTTCATCTGTTTCTCACCTTCTGACACCGGAGACCTGATACATCCGGTCGTCCGAAATCTTGACATCCACATCGAAATACGGCGCGAAGATCGCCGCAAGGTCGTCCTCGCTCATGAGCCCGTTGGAAATTGGATGGGCGACGCCGCTGTGATGATGATCGAGCTGTGCGCGGCTCATGCTGTGCGCGACGGAGAGTCTGCCGCCGGGCTTTGTGACCTTCGCAAGCGCCGAAATGAGCGCGTTCGCGTCCGGAAAATGCGGAAAGGCGTTATAAACCATGACCACGTCAAACTGCCGGTCGAACGGCTCCGTTTCCACATCGCCGCAGATGACACGCACCTGCTCCGGCGCATATTTGGAGGCGGCGATCTTCGCCATCTCGGGGGAAATGTCGATGCCGGTAACGGAGGCGACGTTCCGTGCCAGATAGTCCGGAAACAGCACGCCGGTGCCGCAGGCGACGTCCAGTACGTCCGCCCCGGCGGTCACGCCGCCGTAATCCAGAATCGCGCAGATCAGATCCTCTTTCCGTATCATCTCCGCATCCCAAAACGGGGCACAGCGGTCAAAAAACCGGATGACGTCGTTCTTATCAATCATGCTTTGGTTCCTCCTGTTTTCGGGTAGCGTTCCGGGATCAGTTTTGCGCGCATCAACGCCACAATCAGCGCCGGAACGGCAATGAGAATGAGCACCGTGCCCGGCCAGCTCGTGAAGAGATAGGCCGACGCCCACATGGCAAGGCTGTAGGTCACTCCACGAGCGAAGATCAGCGCGTTGATCGCACCTGCCGCGACGCGGCCGAGAATCATCGCGGCAACGACCGAGATATATAAATCCGCATAGACATTTTTCGTATGGATCACTTGGATCAGAAGTCCCGTAATGAGGCCGTAAATCGCAAGCTCTGCCGCCATGGCGGGCAAGCCCGTGATCGTTGGCATGCCCGTAAGCAGAGAAGACAGCGCGCACCCCGCCACGCCGCAGAACACTCCATAGCCCCAACCGCAGGTCAGCGCGCAGAGGAACACCGGAATGTGCATCGGCAGGAACACCGCGCCCACGCCCAAAGCGTGAAAGGCGATGGGAAGAACGATGCAGAGGGCAATGCACAGCGCACAGATGGAGGATCGCCGAACTGACGACATGTTGCGCATATTCTCAGCTCCTTCCATACCGGATGGAATTATCATAACGGTTCTTTTTCCGCTTCACAACCTGGGGTGGGGGATACAAAACTGCACAAAAATACAGAAATTCACATTTTATGATGGAAAAATATCCCCCACCCCAGGTTGTGCGCGTGATTTCAGACAGGTTATAATGGTCGCAATCATCGGAAAAGGAGGAAATCCCATGGCGGATCATACCGGGGAAGTCCTGACGGAAAGCGGCATTACGGAATACTCCAAAAATGTCCGTCATCGCGTCAATCGCGTTATGGGCCACATGGCACGAGTGAAGAAAATGATCGACGCCGGCGATGACTATCTGCGCGTCATGATGCAGCTCTCCGCCGTGCGGGCGTCTCTGATTTCCACAACAAACGAGCTGATGCGAGACGAGATGAACGCGGCGCTGCAGGAAGCACATGATACAGAGGATACCACGCGGCTGGATCAGGTCATGGCCAGCGTCAACAAGTATTTTTCCAAATGAGGTAAATAGAAATGCGCAGAAAATACCAAGTTCTGCTGCCGCTGCTGATTCTGCTGCTGGCACTCTCCCTCTCCGGCTGCAGGATGCGGATCATAGACAGTCCTTTGGCGGATGTGGTGATGCAGCAGCTTGCCGATCCGGAACCCATTCAGACGCCGGAGTCCACACCGACACCAGAGCCGGAAAACACGCCGACCCCGACGCCCGCGCCCACCGCAGCGCCGCCTCCAAGTCCGCAGGCCTCCGCCGCACCGTCCAGGGATGAAAAGCAGGCGACACCGGAGAGCAACGTGAACACGATCACGCCCGGTCAAAGCGGCGACATTGAAAAATCCAAGGAAAAGATCTCTGTCACCCTCGACCCCAACGGCGGCGAATGCGGCAGGGAGTCTGTGGAAGTTCACCCCGGCGGAGTATACGGTAATCTGCCGGACGCGAAGCGAGCCGGCTACAGCTTCACCGGCTGGTACTTCACGAGAAACGGCGGCACCAGAGTCACCGAAAACACCATCGTGACCCTCTCGGAGGCACACACCCTCTACGCCCACTGGTCGCAGAAGGATCCCAATACCCTGACTCTGGATCCCAACGGCGGCCGGCTGCTGAAATCGGAGCTGACCCGGAATGTGTATCCCGGCGATCCCTACGGCGCGCTGCCTGCGCCGACGCAGCCGGGCTACCGCTTTGACGGCTGGTTTGACGCAGCAGACGGCGGTACGCAGATCCTGCCCGAAACGATCATTGAGACGGAGTCGGATCACACGCTGTTCGCCCATTGGACCTACGATCCCTTCGCCTACTGGACCTTTGTGCTGCAGAACACCAACGAATCCCTCTACGCCTGCCAGAAGGTATCCGCCTATCTGGAATATGACGCAGACAACGTCACCCCAGGCTACAGTCCCCTGCTGGCCGGAACCACCGTATTGAACGTAGCAGAAAATCTCGGCGGCGGCGAGGTGGATGACACCTGGGTGCGGGAGAAAAACGCAAATGTGCTGGTCAAGTGCACCTCCGGCGATCTCTCCGGAGCCTATGCCGACCTGCAGGCGCGGTTCCCGGACAAGCGTATCCTCGCCGTTCCCGCAGCGGCGGAAACCGGTACGCCGGAGCAGCAGCTCTACTACAAAATCAGCTTTGCAAAGCTCCTCTATCCAGATTGGTATTACGAGGTAGATCTCGCAACCGTCGGCACCGAATTGGGTGTCTCCGGCACGATCTACGGCAATTAAACATGACAGCCTGCGGCAAAAGCTGCGGGCTATCATTTTCACAAAAATCGGTTTTCCTTTTTTCGCAAAACGCCGAAAAATCAGGAAATATCCCCGGGGGTAGGTTGTGGCGAGTTTCTCCTACTCGTATACTGGGAGCATACCAAAGAAAGGAAGGAACCCCTCATGAAAAAACTTCTGTCCATGCTGCTGGCAGTCGTCATGATCGTCGCGCTGCTCGTTCCCGCAGCCTCTGCTGCAGGCGCGTATGACGGCAAAACTGTCGTGATCTACACCGGCAATCTGAATGGCGACGTAGACCAATATGCCAAGGTCGCCGCAGCGAAAGAGGACTATGCCGCCAAGGGCGCGGACGTGCTGCTAGTGGATGCAGGCAACTACCTACAGGGCAAGGCGGCCGCCAACGTGGATCGCGGTCTGGCCATCTACAATCTGATGGAAGCCGCGGGCTATGACGCCGCCGCCATGGGCACCCGCGAGTTCTTCTACGCGGACGCCACCACCGGCATGATCTACCACGCGAACCTTCACAAGTATTACACCCAGGCTGAGCTGCTCCGCGGCGCGGAGGCACAGGAATACCGCATCAACGCTCCCTGGGCTCCCGAAGCCGTCATGGCCAGCCGTGACGCCAAGGCGCCCGCCGCCTTCAAAGTCATCAGCTCCAACGTCACCAAGGGCGAGGACGCCACCGGCTACTACGACTTTGACTCCTCCGCCAGCTTTTTTGACGGTGCGGTGACGGTCTATGCGCTGACCGATACCGCGGTTCCGTCGCTGCTTCAGGATGACTTTGCCAAGGGCTACACCTTCGGCGATCCCGCGGCGGTCAAGTTCGGCGGCGGCATCAGCGTCTGCCTGAACAACTCCGGCACGGAGGTCAAGGGCGCCACTGTGACCATTTCCATCACGAACGACGGCAAGGCGGTCTGCGGCGTGTATGTGATCGACAACACCACAAAGGCCGTCACCGAAGAAAAGCTTCCCGCTGTGACCCCGGATGCAGACGTGGCAAAGCTTGCTGCCGAAGCCAAACCCGCCGGTGAGGCCGACAAGATTGCAGTGAACGACGTGGCTCTCTGCGGCGCGGACAGCATTGGCTGGAAGGAAGAGACCAACCTGGGCGACCTCGTGGCTGACGCGCTCAAATGGTACGCGGAGAACAAGTTTGACGGTTTCCAGAAGGACGCGCCGGTCGTCGCTATTCAGAACGGCGGCAACTGCGACCAGTTCCTCTATCCCGGCGACGTGACCAAAACCGATCTGCTCCGCGCACTGCCCTTCTCCCCCATGGGCGTGGGCATTCTGTATGTGACCGGTGACGATCTGCTGAACATCCTGGAGGCGGGCACCTCTCCCTCAAAAGACTACGGCGAGGAGCTCTGCCCCGGCTTTGGACAGGTTTCCGGCATCGAGTACGCGGTCCACAAATACAAAGAGTATCTGGCCGGCGAGGAGTACGGCAAGTTCTTCCGTGCGAAGGAAGTTAGCCGAGTTGAGATCCAGAGCGTCGCCGGAAAGGACTTTGATCCCAAGGCAACCTATGCCCTCATCACCGACAACTATCTCATGAACGGCAACGACACCGCCTACACCATCAAGGACATTCGAGACGGTGAAAACGCGAAATATCTCAACAACGGCAACGGCGTTCTGACCCGCGATATCGTCGCCATGTACATCGATCAGGTGCTGGGCGGCAAGATCGGCGACACCTACTCAAAGCCGCAGGGCAGAATCACGGTCTATCTGGAAGAGCCGTATGAAAACCCCTTCACCGACGTGAAGGACGGCGCATGGTACGCCGATTCTGTCGAGTACGCCGTGAAGCATGGTCTCTTCAAGGGCATGACGCAGACCACCTTTGAGCCGGAAACGCCCATGAGCCGCGCCATGTTTGTCACGGTGCTTTACCGCATGGCGGGCGAGCCGGATGCCTCCAAGTATGACAACCCGTTTGACGATGTGAAGGACGGAGCCTGGTACACGGACGCCGTCTGCTGGGCTGCGGGCAACGACATCGTCAAGGGCGTTTCAGCGACCAAGTTTGACTCCGATGCAGACGTCACGCGCGAGCAGTCCGCCACGCTTCTGCTGCGCTATGCGAACTTCAAGAAGTATGACGTCTCCGCCAAGGACGATCTGGCGGCCTTCACGGACGCCGGAAGCGTCAGCAGTTGGGCAAAGGACGCCGTGCAGTGGGCCGTCGGCGCGAAGCTGATTCAGGGCGTGACCGCGAAAACGATTGTGTCCAAAGGCAACGCCACCCGCGCGCAGGTTGCAACCATTCTGATGCGCTTCTGCGAAAACGTGGCAAAATAAGCAAGTCCAATGAAAAATGCCCGGCTCCTTTGGGAGTCGGGCTTTTTAATCATCTGAAGATCAGCTTTTGACAGGCAAGCTCTTCTGCTCGGTGCCGGATATTGTTCATCCGCTGCACCCATGACATTTGATCTTCCGCTTTCAAATGCTCTGTGACTCCCTCGCGCTCGGCCATTTGCGTCATGAGTCGGTCAAGCAAGGAGTCGCCTGCCGGTCAATATCAGTGAGATAGGCATTCATCCTGCTGCTTGTTTTCAGCTCCAGATACTGCGTGCGGCGGTTTTGCTTGAGAAATCGCAGATGCCGCTGCCCCCAGACGCCGACGGGCGTTGCTTCCTCTGCAGTCAGGCACGGGAAGTAATAGTCTCCCCTTCTCTCGTACCACAGGCCGTTGCTCTTTTCATGAACGTACTTTTCCATTGTGAACCCTCCGTAAAAATGTTCGTCATACCGGGGCTCAGAAAAAGTAGTAAATCGGTAGTAAAAGTGGTTCGGAACTGTGGTTTATCGTGGCAAATCAGGGCAAAGGGCGGCAACTTTAGTTCCTACCGTGGCACACAAAAAGTATCTTTGTCAAATGCAGTCAGCCTCCTAAAAAGCCGTATTCTGCCCCGTTTTGCCGCAATTTGCCAAGCGTTTCTTTGCCCTAAAATCGGGGTCACAATGTCAGACTTAAGCCGAAATGCGGCAAGATGAGGTCATCAATGGTAGTCAAATGGTAGTAAAACTGAGGGGTTCTCACTACCGTTGAAAGCAGGAGCACAAGGTGAAGGATCAATAATTAAGTAGTTTACTATACCTCATATCAGCGGGTTTTTCCACTATAAAAATCGGTGCTCCGTAGTTTGCAGAGGGACTTACATACGATATTGCAAATACTGCAAAAACTGTTTCACTGCGTAAGATGCCGTTTTTCGGCTTCGCAGCGCAAGTCCGATTTCCCGGTGCGCTTCCACACTGAGGCTGCGGATTGCGACCCGATAGGGATTTCGGCGGAGGATCAGCCGCGGGAGAATCGCGACGCCGAAGCCGCTTTCTACCATGGAGAGGATCGAATAATCGTCCCATGACGTGAAGCGAACATCCGGCCGGACCTGATGCTGCTCCAGCAACTCGGAGACCTCGGTTTTACCCCCGTGCTCCAGCAGCATGAAGGGCTGTCCGTTCAGATCCTGCAGGTCGATCTGCTGCTTTGCCGCAAGCGTATGGTTTTCCGGCAGGACAACCACCAGCTCATCCCGCTCGAGGGCAACCGCCTCGAATTCCGGTCTCGTCGGCAGTCTGAGAAAACCGCATTCGACGCGCCCCTCTACAATCCAGTGCTCGATCTCTTCATAATCCCCCAGCAGTAGCTCATATTCGATCTGCGGGAAGTCCTCCTGAAATGCCTTGATGATGTTCGGCATCCAGTGCGTCGCGACACTCGAAAAGGTGCCGATGCGAATCAATCCCGTTGTGACGCCGCGCAGCGCAGAGGCCTGCTCCCGCGCGCGGTCATAGCTTTCCAGAATGCTTCTGGCATGGGGCAGCATGGACATGCCGTCCGCCGTGAGCTGAACGCCGCCCCGGCTGCGCTCCAGGAGCGTCAGCCCCCATTCCGTCTCCAGATCTGCAATCATCTTACTGACTGAGGACTGTGCATAACCCAGCGTCTCGGCGGCGCGGGTAAAGCTGCCGCACTCCACCGTGCGCACAAAGGCAAGGATTCTCTGCGTGTTTCCGTCCATACTTTCCATTCCTTTTTACGATGTTTAGAATGATATTTATTCGCTTTACTGATTTTACCATGGAACGTATACTGTTTGCAAGAAGGAAAGTGAGGGATGAACCATGCAGAAGAAAACCGCTTTTTTGAAGTACCTTACTGCGCTGCTTCTGTTCGGCTCCAACGGCGTCGTTGCAAGTTGGATCTCTCTGGGAAGCGTGGAGATCGTGCTGCTGCGCTCCGTACTGGGCTGCCTGCTGCTGACCGCTCTGTTTTTCCTGACCGGACATCGACTGGAGCTGGGGCGAAATAAAAAAGATCTGCTCTATGTTGCCGTTTCCGGCGTTGCGATGGCGGCAGACTGGCTGTTTTTGTTTGAAGCGTACGCGCAGATTGGCGTCAGTCTCGGGATGCTGATCAACTACACCGGCCCGGCGTTCGTGATCGCGCTGGCCCCACTGGTGCTGGGCGAGCGAATCACCCCGAACAAGGTCGCAGCGCTTCTGCTTGCACTTATCGGCGGAGTTCTGATCAGCGGCAGGGCGATGGTCAGCGGACTAAGCACATGGGGACTGCTGTGCGCTGTTCTGTCTGCATTCTCCTATGCCGTTATGGTACTGGCAAACAAAAAGGCACGGCACATCACCGGCGTACAGAATGCGACAGTGCAGCTGTTTTTCACCGCCGCGACAGTAGTAATTTATGCGCTGATTCGTGGCGTACATCTGTCCGGCGCGTTCTCCGGCGGATGGCTCCCGATTCTGTGGTTGGGTTTCATCAACACAGGGGTGGGCTGCTTCTGCTATTTCTCCTCCATCGGCAGTCTCACAGCGCAGACGGTATCCGTCTGCGGCTACATTGAGCCGCTGTTCGCGGTGCTACTGGCGGCCATCGTCCTGCAAGAGTCGCTTTCACCCATCCAGATTCTTGGTGCAGTTCTGATCATCGTCGGCGCACTATTTGGAGAACTGTGGGGTATTCGGCAGCAAAAAGTCATGTCGGAATCCAACCCCGTCGTTTAGAATCAGCATTTTTTCTGAACCGCAAAAAGCCCGAAGGCCGATCCGAATTGGATCGATCTTCGGGTTTCTCGATGGAAAAAAGCGGTCGGGATTCATCCCTCTGCTATTATTATGCGGAGATTTCGTAAAAAAGGTAAGTATTGCAAAGCAGCAGAAAGCGAACGGTGAGGCGAGATAGTGTCTATTAGCTTGAAATTGAATCCCAAATTCGTGTCATGCGGTAATCCGTCACATCAAATTACAAGTCCCATCGGCGTATCCTGGAAGATGCGTGCATCCATTTCCTTCAGCTCCGGGCTGATGGCGGGGCGGAACTCCATGTGCGCGAGGATATCGCGCTCGAGATTGGCGCCCGGCGCGATCTCAATGAGCTCGAGCCCCTCCGCCGTGAGTCGGAAAACGGCGCGCTCCGTGACAACCAGCACGCGCTTTCCGGTGCGCGCGGCGTAAGCGCCGGAGAAAGTGACCTGCTCGACCTCGTTTTTGAACTTGATCGCTCTCCCCTCCTGCAGGAGATTCCAGCGCCCGCTGTCATAGCTCGTTTTGAGCCCGCCCGCGGTGAAGGTGCCGACGAAGATGACGGTCTTGGTGTTCTGGGCGATGTTGATAAACCCGCCGGGTCCGGTGACGCGGCCGCCGAATTTGGAGACGTTCACGTTGCCGTGCCGATCGATCTCCGCGAGGCCGAGGACGGCCATGTCCAGCCCGCCGCCATCATAGACGTTCAGGATATCCGGCATTTTATAGATCGCTTCGGGGTTCACGCTGCCGCCGAGACCGAGCCCGCCGAGGGGCACGCCGCCGAGGACGCCGGATTCGATGGAGAGCGTGAAGCGGCCCGCAATTCCCTCCTCCGCCGCGACCGCCGCGACGGAATCCGGCATGCCAATGCCGAGGTTGATGAGCATATCGGGCCGCAGCTCCATGGCTGCCCGGCGGCCGCAGACCTTGCGGTCATTGAGGGGCATGGGCGCGACGGTCTCGGCCGGGGCTCTCTCCTCGCCGCAGACGGCGGGACGGAACTCATCCGTGTCATAGCCCTGAATATGGTTCTCCGGCCTGGCCTTGACGATGTAATCCACCATGAAGTGATGGAGCTTCACGGTGCGCGGGTCGAAGTCCCGGTCCACAATATCTTCCACCTGCACGATAACGATGCCGCCGTTAGCATGCGCGGCCTCGGCGGCCTCGAGCTGCTCAGCCTGCAGCGCCTCGTGGTCGAGGACGATGTTGCCTTTCTGATCTGCATACGTGCCGCGGATGATGCAGACGTCCACGGGGATCGTGGGATAAAAGAGGCAGTCCTCTCCATTCACGTTCATCATGGAGACGATATCCTCGCCATCCTCGACGGTGCGGCTATTTGCCTTGCTCCCCTCGAGACGGGGGTCGGCAAAGGTCTCGAGCCCGCAGCGCGTGAGCACGCCGGGCTTATTGGACGCCGCGGCGCGAAGCAGCTCCGTGATCGTGCCGAGGGGGATCATATAGGCGAGGCAGCGGTTTTCCTCGATCATCTTTGCAAGGGCGGGCTCGAGCCCCACATGGGAGCAGACGACCGTTCTCACGAGTCCGTCAAGGGCGATGCGGCTGCCGCCGCGCTGTGCTTTATCGCCGACGCTGACGCCCTTTAAGAGCGTGAGATCTTTCGGCGCGCCGGTCTCCTCGAAGCGCTCGCGGATGCCGATGAGCAGCTCATCCGGGCTGCCGAAGCCGCAGAAGCCGCCCATGGCGACGGTGGCGCCGTCGGGAATCAGATCGGCCGCCTCGCGGGCGGTAATGACCTTGCTCATTGCTGCGGCTCCTTTCCCCAAAAGTTTGTCTCCTGTGCCTCGCGGTACCACTCGATGTACTTCTCCGGCCTCCAGTCGCCCTCGCCGATGCCGCCGGCCCAGACGCAGTCGAGGAAGCTGTGCCGCGTGCCAGAGAGGTCAATCACGGCCGATTCGACGCCGCTTTCATCCGCGCCGTCGGCGAGGAAGGGCTTTCCGGCGAAATAGTGCTCCTCCGTCATCGTGGTAGAGGGGCCGATGATGCTGCTGCCGCCCATGAACCAACTGGTGACATCGCGCCCGCAGAGGTTGGAGGTGGCGATGAACATGTTGTTGTTCACAACGTGGTAGCGCAGGCAGAGGTTACCGAGATAGCCGCCCGCGCCTGGGGACTCCAGCGTGCAGATGGCGGTGCAGTTGAGAAACAGCCTTGCGCCCATGGCGCGGGCATAGCGCGTGATCTCCGGGTAGCAGTAAAAATCATAGCAGATGCCGACGCCCACGGGGCCCCACGGCGTATCAAAGAGGAAGGGCTTGTCTCCCCCGTCCGCCCAAAGTCCCTCGGCGAAGGGCAGATGGATCTTGCGGCAGGCGCCGATCACGCCTTCGGGACCGCAGACCGCGGCGGAGTTATAGACCTTTTCGGGGTCGGTGTCGTCGCGCTCCGGCATACCGAAGACGGCGAACATATCGTATTTCTTCGTGAGCGCGCAGACAGCGTCCGTCGCGGGACCGGGGATCGTCTCAGCCAGGCGGCGCTGCATGCGATCCTCGCGGGCAACCCCTTCCGGCTCGATGTCATAGCCTGAGAGCGCGGTCTCGGGGAAAACGATCATCTGCACGCCCTGCCGTCCGGCGGCCTCGATGGTCTCGCAGATGCGTTTCAGATTGGCCGCCTTGTCGCCCCAGACGGGGGCGAAGTTGACCACGGCGAGATTCAGAATGTCTTTCATAAGGTCCCTCCGATCTGAAAGAACAATGGATTGAGAACCCCATGTCTGCCCGGGGCAGACATGGGGAAACGGAAAAGAGGATAATTGAGGTTTATTCATCCGCCTGCAGGGCGTCAAAGTCCATGCAGGTGCAGGCCTCTTCGCCGCGGAAGGTGGCCACAGCGTGGCTGCGGCGGTCTACCGTCATGGTGAGGGTCTTGTTGGAATAGTGACCGGCGGGGTCGATCTGATACTTACAGTCGACGATCTTTTCAAGATCGATCTCGGCATAGACGAGCCCCTCGGCGTTCTTAAGTCGGAGGCCAAGCGGTCTTAGGAAGACAATGACTAGACCCAACTCCTTGG
>JAZQDI010000055.1:0-18643 GCA_045546715.1 Oscillospiraceae bacterium
AAGACCCACGAGCCGAACGCCAACTACCTGAACCCCCCCAAGGTCCTGCTGAACGACACCGGCACCGGAGGCTCCACCGTCACGAAGCCGCACGGCAGCCCCGACACCGTTGGCGATGCCGTCTCCGGCGTCCTGTTCATCGACGACATGAGCAATATCAAGACCATGTCCCACTACAAGCAGGTCTACAACGCCGAGAAGGGACTGTGGGAGAACGAGAAGGACGAAAACGGCGAGTGGAAGTACTATGACGAGGAGCTCCCGATCTACGCTACCGAGTTTGACGCCTATAAGGCCAACGGCCCGAAGAACGAGATCTATCTCGACGGTCAGCAGGGAATCACCTTCCAGCTGTCCGACAAGGTGCCCGTCAACACGAAGGTCTGGATCGGCCTGAGCGCGCCGGTGAACGGCAGCGGTTCTGTGAGCATCACGGGCAAGGACGGCAACGTCTCCGTGAACTCCGTCATCGACATGTACTATGACTTCACGGTTCCCGCGAGCCGCCAGATCACGATCACGAACCAGGCGGCCAAGGGCAGCGGCGACATCATCTCCGTTACGAACCTCAAGATCACCGGTATTGCAGATCTGATCCCGGCAGCGGCGGCGAACAATGAGCAGGAAGTGCTCCACGCCACCCGCGCCCTGTTCGCGCCGGTGACGATGAAGAGTGTCCGTATGGCGGCGAACAATGGCGTCGATCCCGAAGAGACCGTGATTCCCGAGGAGCCCCCGGTTGAGCCCTCCGTGGAGCCTTCCGTGGAACCCACCGTGGAGCCTTCCGCAGAGCCCTCTGTGGAGCCTGCGAATCCCACGCCGAGCATTGCAACTATCATTCACCAGATCTTCTCCAATTTCGTGAACAGCCTCTTTGGCAGCATTGCCAGACTGTTCGGCAACTAAGGAGGCAAGAACCAATATGAAGAAACCCTATCAGAAGCCCCGCGTGTACGCCGAGTCCTTTGAGCTCCTCGAGCATATCGCCAGCTGCAAGGCCAATCAGGACATCACGACCGTGACCTATCGCGACGGCAACGCCTGCACCTACACGGACGCGAACCTGACACTGTTCTATCCGTCGAACAACGGCTGCACGAACGGCTACTATGACCCGAACGATCAATCGATGTATGACTCCTTTGACGATTACCTCGCGTCCTTCGGCGTCGATCGCGGCGGCTGCTACAACGCATTCTCGGACGGCAACTTCTTCGCCTCCTGATCCCGCGCAGCTGCGCGAAAGCATTCAATTCAAAAAAGCCCCGCCGCGCTTTTGCGGGAGGGGGTTTTCAGCACAGGGAAGAATTTTGCCCTGATTCGGAATCAAACACCCCTATATGATGGCATCTGGGAATAAAATACTGGCTTTTGTTCCAATAATGCGGTAAAGGATGACGCAGAACGACTTTTCAAGGAGGCGTCAGCCATGAACCAGTTTGCATATATTCGTGTGTCCACCCGGGATCAGAACATTGACCGGCAGCTCGCGGCGATCAAGCCCTACGGCATTCCGGACCGGCAGATCTATATCGACCGGCAGTCGGGCAAGGATTTTCAGCGCCCGGCCTACCAGCGTCTGATGCGCAGGCTTCGCCCCGGCGACCTGCTCATCGTCATGAGCATCGACCGGCTGGGGAGAAATTATGAGGAAATCCTCGACCAGTGGCGGCACATCACCAAAACCCTGCGGGCGGACATTCTCGTCATTGACATGCCGCTGCTCGACACGCGGGAGAAAAACGGCGATCTCACCGGCGCATTCATTGCCGATCTTGTGCTGCAGATTCTCGCCTACGTCGCGCAGACGGAGCGCGAGTTCATCCTCCGCCGGCAGGCGGAGGGCATTGCCGCGGCGCGCGAGCGCGGCGTTCGCTTCGGGCGGCGGCCGGAGGAGGTGCCGGAGGCGTTCGAGACCGTTTGCGAGCAGTGCCGCCGCCGCGATCTCACGATTCGCGCCGCCTCCGACGCGCTCGGCATGAGCCGCGCGTCGTTTTACCGCAAATACCGCGCGTGGATGGAGCAGCTGGAAGGATCTGTTTGCAATTCCGACATGACAGAGCTATAATTGCATATCATATCCTGTGAGGTCTTTTTGATGAAACGTGTCCTTGCCATTCTGGTCAATCTGTTTGTCGCGGTTGTCGCCTTTGCCGCGTGGCTGAGCATGGTCTTCGCCGTGAGCCACGGCGGCCCGCTCACAGCGGGCGGCATTTTCAGTCTGAAGTTTTTCACCACGCTCTCCAACCTGTTTAACGCCTTTGTCTGTCTGTTTTATGCCTTTCGGCTGATCGTGCGCTGGGAGCCTACGCCGCGGTTCATGACGTGGAAGCTCGCCTCTACCGCCGCCGTGGGGCTCACGTTTCTCACCGTGACGGGCTTCTTCGGTCCCGCCTTCGGCTATGCCACGATGTATCAGGGGTCAAACTTCTGGCTCCATCTGGTGCTGCCGGTGCTGTCGATTCTGAGCTTCTGCACGCTCGAGCGCGGCGTGCGTCTGCCGTTTCGCGCGACGTTTCTCGCCCTCGTGCCCATGCTGGTCTATTCCGTCGGCTATCTCGGAAACGTGCTCATTCAGGGCGTGGGCGAGTGGCCGAACCGCCATGATTTTTATGGCTTTCTCACATGGGGCTGGGGCGTCGGCGCGGCGATCGTGACCGCGCTTGTGCTGGCCGTGTGGGTGCTCGCCGTGATCTTGTGGAAGCTCTCCGGCGGGAAGCGGCAGAACATTTGAATAATTAAAATTGCCTCCGGGAAAAATGCAGATATCTGCATGTTTCCCGGAGGCTTTTTTATGTCTGAAATCGATCTGATTGCCCGCGCGGAGTCCGCAGCGCGCGAAACGTCTCCCGCGGGGGAGCTGCGCGGCCGCGCCTGGCTTCGCCCTGTCCGCGCCGCGCTCTCGGCGCTTCGGCGGCAGCGGCAGCAAAGCGGCGAGACCGGCGCCGAGCGCTGGCTCACGGATAACTGGTATCTTGCCGAGCGGGAGGGACGTGCCGCGCTCTCGGCGCTGTACGTCGCAAAGCATCTGCGGCGTTCAGCCTCCGGCGAGGCGGCGGTACTCTCCTGCTGCGCGGCGTATCTGGACTGCTGCGCGGACGTGACGGCGTCCACGCTCGAGACGTGGCTCACGGCGTATCAGACCCGCTGTCCGCTCACGCAGGCGGAGCAGGCGGCACTTTTGCCCGCATTGCGCGCGGCTTTGGTGCTTCGCCTCGCGGCGGTGTATGCCTCTAAGGCGGACGAGACGACGGCGCGGCAGTGCTTCACCGCGCTGCGCACGCTTGCCGCGCTCGATCTCTCGGACGTTCTGGAGCGCACAGACGCGCTTCACCGCCGCCTGCTGCGCGATCCCGCCGGGGTATACCCCAAGATGGACCCGGCCTCCCGCGCGGCTTACCGGGCCGAAATCGCCCGTCAGGCGCGGCAGCAGGGCACGGCGGAGACAGAGCTCTCGGATCGACTGCTCGAGCGGGCCAATCAATCGCCCGGGCGCGAGCGGCACATCGGCTTTGCCATCCGTGCGGGGGAGCGGCCCGTTCCCTCCGGGCGGGGTTATCTGCTCGCGCTCGGCGTCATGGTTTTTCTCGGCGCGGCGCTCTTCGGCGTGCTGGCACAGAGCGCCCTCGCCGCGGCGCTGCTTGTGCTGCCGCTCTCGGAGCTCATGAAGCAGTTCGCCGATCAGGTGCTCCTGCGCCGAACCCCGCCTCGCCCGGTGCCCCGGCTGGAGCTGGCAAACGGTGTGCCCAAGACAGGGAAGACGCTCTGCGTCGTCTCCGCGCTGCTGACAAAGCCGGAGGACGCTGCTGTCTTTGCCTCCCGTCTGGAGGAGCTGCGCCTCTGCAGCCGGGACGCGGGGAGCCATCTGCTCTTCGGCCTGCTCGCCGATTTGCCGGAGAGCCGCCGTGAGACCGGAGCGGACGACGCCAAAACCCTCTCCGAGACACGCCGCGCCGTCGCCGCGCTCAATCAGCGCTATGACGGCGGGTTTTACCTCTTTACGCGCCCGCGCGCGTATTCCGAGCGGGATCAGATCTGGCGCGGGCGCGAGCGAAAGCGCGGCGCCCTGCTCGCGCTGGCGGGGCTGCTGCGCGGACACAAGACGGAGCTGCTCTGCGCCGAGGGCGATGTGGCCGCCCTGCCGGGCACGCGCTTTCTCCTCACGCTCGATGCGGACACGATGCTCACGCCGGGCGCTGCGAAGGAGCTCATTGCCGCCATGCTCCATCCGCTCAATGCGCCGAAGATCGATCCGCGGACGCATGTTGTCACTGCCGGGTATGGTCTGCTGCATCCCCGCGTGTCCACAGATCTTGAGAGCGCCACGGCCACGGACTTTGCCCGCGTATTCGCCGGCCCGGGCGGCACGGATCCATATGGCGGCCGCTGCGCCGAGCTGTATATGGACCGCTATGACTGCGGCGGCTTCGCCGGCAAGGGCATTCTGGACATTGACGCGCTGCTCGCCTGCTGCCGGGACCTGCCGGAGGAGCGTATCTTGAGCCACGACGCGATGGAAGGCGCGCTGCTGCGCGGCGGCTATCTCGGCGAGACGGAGGTGACGGACGGCTTTCCGTCGTCGCCTCTGAGCTTCTGGGCGCGGCTCGAGCGCTGGACGCGCGGCGACTGGCAGAACCTCCCGTATCTCTTTCGCCCCGGTCTGCGGCGCATGGACCGCTTTCGCCTGGCGGACAGTCTCCGCCGCAGTCTGGTCCCGCCTGCGACGCTGCTTGCCCTTGCGGCGGGACTGTGGCTTCGCGCGCCGGGGCTTCGTCTTGCGGCGTGGGCGGCGCTGGTCTGTCTGCTGAGTCAGCTGCTTCTGGCGCTGGGGCGCGGCGTGCTGCAGCCCGGCGCGCAGGCCCGCGCGCGGTACTATGGCCCCACGCTCCACGGTCTCGCGCTTGCGCTCGCGCAGGCGCTGCTGCGTCTGGTGTTTCTCCCCTATGAGAGCTGGATTGCGCTCTCTGCCGCCGCACGCGCACTCTGGCGCGGCTTTGTGAGCGGGAGGGGCTGTCTCGCCTGGCAGACCGCCGCGCAGAGCGAGGCGGCAAAGCGCGGCGCGCTCCCGGGCTATTATGCCGCCATGGCGCCGGGATGGCTCGCGGGGCTGCTGTTTCTGGTTTTCGCACCCACGGCGGCGGGGAAGACTGCCGGCGCGCTCTGGCTGCTCTCGCCGCTGCTGGCCCTCGCGCTCTCGCGGCCCAAGCCTCCTGCGCGGCCCCTCTCCGCTGCGGATCGGGACTATCTGCTCGACCGCGCGCGGGAGATATGGCGGTATTTTTCGCAGTTCTGCACCAAGGAGGATCACTGGCTGCCGCCGGACAATGTGCAGATCCATCCGCCCGCAGGAGCCGCGCACCGCACGAGCCCGACCAATCTGGGTCTGGGTCTCGTCTCGGCCCTCTGCGCTGACGCCCTCGGGGTGGACGACGGCGGCGGTCTGCCCCTCACGGAGCGGATGATCGAAACCATGGAGACGCTCCCGCGCTGGAAGGGGCATTTTTACAACTGGTATCACACCATTACGCGCAAGCCTCTGCAGCCGGCCTATGTCTCCACGGTGGACAGCGGCAACCTCGCCGCCTGTCTCATCGCGGCGGCCGGCGCCCTTCGCGGGCGCGGACGGGCAGATCTTGCCCGCCGGTGCGACGCGCTGCTCGCGCCGATGGATTTTTCTGTGCTGTATGACCCGACCCGCCGCCTGTTTCGCATCGGCGTTGACGCCCGTACCGGCGAGCCAAGCCCCGGGTGGTATGATCTCATGAGCAGCGAAGCGCGGCTCACGGGCTATCTCGCCGTCGCGCGCGGCGATGTTGATCGGCGCCACTGGCGCAGCCTCTCCCGCGCGCAGGTGCAGCTCGACCGCTTCCGGGGTATGGCCTCGTGGACGGGCACAATGTTTGAATATCTCATGCCGGAGCTGTTTCTGCCGCTGGAGCCGGAGTCACTCTTGTGGGAGAGCGCGAAGTTCTGCCTCTATGCGCAGCGCCGCCGCGTCGGCAGGTCTCTGCCCTGGGGCATCTCCGAGAGCGGGTTCTATTCGCTCGACAGCGCTCTCCATTACCGCTATAAGGCCCATGGCGTTGCCGCGCTCGCGCTCTGCCGGGGGATGGACCGGGAGCTTGTCATCAGCCCTTACAGCTCGTTTCTCGCGCTCGCGGTGGAGCAGCGCGCCGCCGTGCGCAATCTGCGGCGGCTGGAAAAGCGCGGGATGCTGGGGCCGTATGGCTTCTGGGAGGCGCTCGACTGCACGCCCGGGCGCAGCGCAGACGGAAAGGGTGAGATCGTCCGCAGCGTGATGGCGCATCATCTGGGCATGAGTCTCGCCGCTGTGACAAACTGCCTCCTGAACGGCGCGGTGCAGGACTGGACGATGGCAAACCCCGCCATGCGCGCCCACCGCAGTCTGCTGCAGGAGCGCGTCCCGGTCGGTGCGCCGCTGCTGCGCAGACCGCCGGAGGAAAAGCCCCTGCGCGCGCCGGCGGCGCCGCCGGTGGCCTACCGCCGCGAGGGCACAGGCACGGACGCCTCAGCGCCTGCGGCGTGCCTGCTCTCCAACGGCGAGGGCCATCTCACCGCGCCGGAGACCGGCGCCTTCCTGCCCCGCTGGCGGGAGTGGGAGCTGCTTGCAGCGCCGCTTCGGCTTCGGTTTCTGTGCGCGGACGGCGCAAGAGTGCTCTTTCCGCTCACGGGCGGCGAGGCCGCCCGCTGGAGCTTTTCGCCGGAGACCGCGCGCATTCGCGCAGACAGGGGAGACCTCTCGGCGGAGCTCACGGCCGCCGTCTCCGAGACGGAGGCAGGCTTTCTCTTCACGCTCTCACTGTCCTCCAAAGCCGGCGCGGAGGGCGAACTGGAGCTCACGCTTCAGCCCGCGCTCGCCCGCCGGGAGGCGCTAGTGAGCCACCCCGCCTTCTGGCGGCTGGGACTGCAGGAAAAGCGCCGTGCCGGGGTCGTGCTCTGGCAGCGCCTGCCCCGGGGGGATGCGCCGGAGCTCTGGATGGCGCTTGCGGCGGAGCCGCCGCTTTCGGACGAGACTGCTGAGCGCTGGCTGACTGACGGGCGCTGCGTGCTTCACCGTGCGTGCACGCTTGCCCCGGGCGAGATGCAGCGCCGCCGCTTTGCGCTGGCTGTGGGGCCCAATCAGGCGTCCGCCGCACAGAGCGCGCAGCGGACGCTTGCCATGCCGAATGACTGTGCGAGCGCGCTTCCGGCGCGCCTCGCCGCGCAGCGGAAGCTGGATGACGCGGCGCTCGGCGAAGCGATGGCCATGGTCGGTCCGCTGCTGGCAAACCGCCTGCCGGATGCTCCGGCGCGGCTGCGCCGCCGCGACGCCCTGTGGTCGCTCGGCGTGAGCGGCGATCGGCCGATTCTCGCAGCGGATTTCGCCCCGGCAGAGCACCGCTCGCGCGCATCCAGGCTGATTGCGCAGCATGCGCTGCTGTCTGCCTGCGGGCTGGCGTTTGATCTTGTCTTTCTGGCGGATGACGGCGGCGATTATCGCCGCGCCAACGCCGAGACACTGCGCGAGCTGCTCTCGGAGGCGGACCGCTTGCCGGTATATCAGGAGAAGGGCGGCGTGCATCTCACGGCGGCGCGGGACGTGGTGCTTGCCTCTGCCGCGCTCACAGCTTCTGCCGAAGGCGTCACGCTTCCGGAGCGAAACACGCTCGCGTGTCTGCCTGCGGCGGGAGACCGCCGGGATCGCGCCCTGCCGCTGCCGGACTGGTCTTTCGCACCGGACGGCACGGTGCGCGTCCGGCTGGATCGCACGCTGCCCCGGCGGGTCTGGAGCGTGCCGCTCACGAACGGCAGCCTTTCCTGCACTGCTGCAGACAGCGGCTGCGGCGATCTCTGGTACCGCAATGCCCGCGAGAACCGCATCACGCCATGGCGCAACGATCCCTGGGCCATCGAGGGTCCGGAGCGCCTTGCGGCGCTCACGCCGGCGGGGCCGGTTTCCCTCTTTGCCGACGGAAAAGGGGAGACGACCGTGTCCTTCTCCTTTGGCAGCGTCGTGTGGGAAACAGAGCGGGAAGACCTTATCGCGCGTGTCACGGCGTTTGTTCCGAAGGGGACGGATGTGCGGGTTCTGCTGGTGGAGACGCAGCCTCCCATGCCGCTGTACTGGCGGGTGGATCTCGCCCTTACCGGCGAGGAGAATCAGGAGAATGCGCTCGTCACCCGGCTGGAGGACGGCGTTTTCACCGCGGCCAATCCCCGCAGCGCCGCGCCCTTCGCCGTCACGGTGCTCTGCGCCTCGGAGATCCGCCGCTTCACCGCCAGCCGGAGCGACGCTGACCGAGGCACCCTCACGGGCTTCACCGGCTCCGGGGTTCCCGGCTGCTTCTGCGCGGAGCTCGCGCCGGAGGCGCAGACGGTACTGCTGCTTGGCTGCGCGCCGGCGGGCAGACTGCAGCCGCTGCTGCGCTTTGATGCTGCACTCCGTGCGCTGGCGGACACCCGCGCCGATTGGGCGCGCTTTGCCGCCACCTTCGCCGCCGAGACGCCGGACACGGCCTTCTCCCGCTATGTCTCCGGCTGGGCGGCGTATCAGACCATGGCCTGCCGCCTTCTGGCGCGCAGCAGCGTCTATCAGAGCGGCGGCGCCATCGGCTTTCGCGATCAGCTGCAGGACGCGGTGAATCTTCTGCTTCTCGGTACAGAGCCGGCGCGGCGGCAGATTCTCCTCTGCTGCGCCCATCAGTTCCCGGAGGGGGACGTCTGCCACTGGTGGCATCCGGACGCGGGAGAGGAGCGCGGCGTGCGCACGCGCATTTCCGACGATCTGCTGTGGCTGCCGTGGGCGCTCGTGGAGTATACGGAAAAGACCGGCGACACGGCGCTCTGTCTGGAGCGGACTCCGTGGCTCTCCGCGCCGCCGCTCGAAGACGGTGAGCGCGAGCGCTATGCGCCGCTTGTTCCCGCACGAGAGACGGCGAGCGTGATTGAGCACGCCGTGCGCGCGGTACAGTGCGTGCTGCGCCGCGGCGTCGGGGCGCATGGACTCCTGCGCATGGGCGCCGGTGACTGGAACGACGGCTTTGACCGCGTGGAGGGGGAGAGCGTTTGGCTGAGCTTTTTCTTCTCCCATGTCGCCCATCGTCTTGCCAATCTGCTCGAGACGCTCGGCATTTCCGGCGCAGAGGCGCTGCGCCGGGCGGCCGGTACGATCGGCGCGGCCGGGGAGGCTGCCTGGGACGGAGCATGGTATCGCCGCGGCTATTATGCCGATGGGACGCCTCTGGGCAGCCGGGAGTCCGACGCCTGTCAGATCGACGTCATTGCACAGAGCTGGGCGGTATTCTGCCCGGAGACGTCAGAATCGCACCGCACGCAGGCGCTTGAGAGCGCGCTCGAGCGCCTCTATGACCGGGAGCACAGTCTCGTCAGGCTTCTGGACCCGCCGTTTCGCGCCGCATCGCCGGACCCGGGCTATGTCCGCTCCTACGGACCGGGCTTTCGGGAAAACGGCGGTCAGTACACCCACGGCGCTGTCTGGCTCGCGGCGGCGCTGCTGCGGCAGGGCATGGCGCGGCAGGGCCGGGATGTGCTCTGCGCGCTGCTCCCGTCCTGCCATCCGGAGAATCGCTATGAGGCGGAGCCCTTCGTCCTCGCGGCGGACGTCTATGCCGGCGATGCGCCCGAGACTGCCGGCTGGAGCTGGTATACCGGCGCGGCGGGCTGGTATCTGCGCGTGTCGGCGGAGGAACTGTTCGGCCTGCGCCCCCGGGCGGGACAGCTCTTTCTGGACAAACCCTGCCTGCCCGATGACTGGACCGGCGTCTCGCTTCGCTGGCGGGACGGCAACGGCGTCACGCATACGGTGGAATACCGGGCGGATACGGTGCTCGCGGACGGCGAGGTCTATACAGGAGGCCCCATCGGGCCGATTCCAAAATAAAATAAGGCTTTCCGGCTTGTGCTCGGAAAGCCTTATTTTTTTGTAATGTAAAACCACTCGTTAGACGAGTGGTTCAAAAGAGCTTAAGCGATGAGGCAAACAAAGAAACACCTTTTGCTGTATAATTGGAAGTGCGGTCTGCCAACTGCACTACAAGAATAACAGCAAAAGGAGGACATTCAAGATGGGCTTGAATGACACACATAGTTTATCTCATACGAGGTGGAATTGCAAATACCACATAGTATTTGCACCAAAGTATAGGCGAAAAGTATTTTTCAAAGAGAAAAGAGCAGCGATAGGAAAAATCCTGCGGCAGCTGTGCGAATGGAAGGGTGTAAATATCTTAGAGGCTGAAGTGTGCCCTGATCATGTGCATATGCTGGTTGAGATTCCACCTAAAATGTCGGTATCGAGCTTCATGGGATATCTGAAAGGCAAGAGCAGCACAATGCTGTATGAGCAATTCGGCGAACTAAAATATAAATATCGCAACCGAGAATTCTGGTGCAAGGGATATTACGTGGATACAGTAGGAAAGAACACAAGCCGAATTGCGGAGTACATCAAGAACCAACTGAAAGAGGATATGCTCGGCGAACAGTTAACCATGAGTGAAGTAGGCCCTTTTAAGGGCGGCAAGTAACAATCCCACGCAGTTGGCAGAACGTATTACGCGTTCTACGCGTCCGCGAGGAACAGAGGGCTATGCCCGCATAAGAAAAACCACCCGCTAGGCGGGTGGATGATTATTTGATCGATCCGCCGTACGAGCGGCGGGATCTCGTCCTTTTTGACGCGATAGCCGCAGTATGGACAGCGCTCTGCCCGGACGGGACGGTAATATCCGCAGCTGCGGCACTGGATCTTTCTGCCGTAGTAAATGTAGTAGAGCAGAAAGCCAAGCGCCAAAAGCGCAGCGGCGATGAGGACGATTGCCATGTCAAATCCTCCTGACCGAAGATGTAAAAATCAGGAATTTCCAGATGTGGTTTTCTTACTATACATGACCGTGCCCGGGAACACAAGCGCTTTTCGGATTTATCAAAAGATTTCCTGACCTGCCCATTTTCAAACCGGAAAAACAGTGGTATAATCATATATTATAACTGAAGGAGCGCTGAACATGGAACGAACCCGTTTGGAACTGCTGCCGGGCGTGTTTCTCACACTGGTGCGGCAGCGCGAGACCGAAACCGCCTGCTTCCGGGCGGCGCTGCTGCGTCAGCTCAGCCGGGAGGAGGCCGCGATGAATGCGCTGCTTCCCCAGACGCTGCTGCAGGGCACACAGCGCTATGCCGGGGCAGAGCAGCTGTCCGCAGCGCTCTCCGAGCAGGGGCGTGGTCGTGTCACGCCGCTGGTGCGCCAACTGGGCGAGGTGCAGGCGGTGGGCTTTTCCGCGCAGTTTGACAATGATCCTGCCGTGTTTCCCACTCTGATGCAGACGCTCAGCGCCATCCTTCTCGCGCCGGACACCCGGTTCGGTCAGCTGAAAAAAGAAGCGGTCGCCGAAGCGCTCGCGTTCCGGGAGACGTCGGCAGAGGCAGCAGCGAGTGATCCTTTCAGCGGCCTGATTGCGTATATGTGCTGCTATGAGGACTATGCCGTTCCGGTCTGGGGCGAGGACCCGGAGGCGGGCCCGAACTATTATCAGAAGCTCTCCAAGCACTACCGCGCTGTGCTCGCGCAGGCGCCGCTGGAGCTTTACTATGCAGGCGCCGTGCCGCCCAGAGAGGCGGCTGCCGTCATTGCCGACTGCTTTGCCGCCATGCCGCGAGGCGAGCTGGACTTCGATCTCGGCACAGATATCCGGATGAACGCCGTGGAGGCCGAGCCCCGTGAGGAGAATCATGCAGGGCCGCAGGGCTGCCGGAGCACAGCGGTGGGATGGCGTCTGGGAGACGAAATGGAGGAGCCGGAGCCGCCTGTGCTCGAGGCGCTGGCCTGTCTCGTGGGCTATCTCTCCAGAGGACTGGAGGCCGAGGTGCGGCTCGACGTACACAAGGGCCTGCTCATGGCCCGCTGCGATACGGACGAGGCCATGGCGCCCGTAGCCGCGCAGGCGCTGCGTACCGTGATGGATACGATCCGCATTGCGGAGGTCTCGCCGGCTGCGCTCTCAGAGGCCTGCCGCGCGAGAGTGCAGGCGCTGCGCGCGCTGGAGCATGACGCTGCGGGTCTGGAGGCGTTCTGGCTGGAGCAGGATCTGCTCGGTCTGGAGCTCGCGCCGGACGAATATGCCGCCTTCATCCAGGAGACGACGATGCAGGACGTGGTCCGTGCCGCCGCCGCGGCGGAGTGCGACGCGATTCTGTTTGAATAACTTTCCGGGAGGAAACGATCCATGCAAACCATTCTGCGGGACGCTGTCATCAGCTTCCCCATGTTCGGAAATCTTACCATCAACCCGCCGAGTACCTTTGTGCTCTTCGGGCGCACGTTCTATCTTTATGGTGCCGTCATTGCGCTGGGCTTCCTGCTTGGCATTCTATACTGCGCGCACCGCAGTGAAAAGTTTGTCGGCATTCCGTCGGACGATCTGTATGACTTCGTGCTCTGGCTGATCCCCACCGTGATCATCGGCGCGCGGCTTTACTATGTGATCTTCCGCTGGAGCGAGTATGCGCAGCACCCGGCGGACATCTTCAAGATCTGGGAGGGCGGTCTCGCCATTTACGGCGGCATCCTTGCCGGTCTTGCGCTGGTGATCATCTGGTGCCGGAAGCGGAAGATCCCCTTCGGCGCGCTCGGCGACCTCTCTGCGTTCGGCCTGCTCATCGGGCAGTGCATCGGCCGCTGGGGCAACTTCCTCAACCGCGAGGCCTTCGGCCGGGAGACGGATGTGTTTTGCCGCATGGGTCTGGCGCAGCCGGGAAAGAACCCGATCTATGTGCACCCCACGTTTCTCTATGAAAGCCTCTGGAATTTCGCAGGCTTTCTGGTGCTGCATTTTTGGTTCAAGACGCACAAGCGGAAGTTTGACGGCGAGATTATGCTGCTCTATGTCGCGTGGTACGGTTTGGGCCGCGCCATGATCGAGGGTCTGCGCACCGACAGTCTTTACATCGGCGGCACGGGAATCCGCGTCAGCCAGCTGCTGGCGGCGGCAAGCTGCCTTGCGGCGGTGGTGCTGCTGATCGTGTTTCTGCGGCGGGGAAGCGCTCCGCTCTATGTGGATGTGAGAGCCGAGCGGCTCGCTGCAGCTGCCGCGGCGGAAGCGCAGGAGGAGGAAACGCCCTGATCCGCGGCGTCCTTCGAAAATCGGAAAAATACCAAATCATAGCAGAAAAGGGCGTTTGCGGGCAAAAATCGATAAAAAAACGAGCGTTTTTCTGCAGAATTGGTAATTCTAAACGGTAGATTTTTATATTCAAATGTGATATAGTCTTGAAAGATTCGCTATAATTGAGGTGGAGTGCCCAATTCCCCTTAAACCCTGTATGACGGAGATCGAATGCAAATAAATGGAGGAGCTAGGTTTTGAACACAAAAGAAACTGTCAGAGACGATCTTGAGATCAATCTTCTGGAGCTGCTGGGTGCGGTTTTCCGCAAGCTGTGGCTGATCATCCTTTGCATGGCGCTTCTGGGCAGCGCCGCCTTTGTCGGGACAAAGTGGATGGTCACCCCGCTGTATGAGTCCAGCGTCCTGTTTTACGTGAACAACGGCCAGTCGGCCGAGACAAAGATCAGCAATGCGGATATCATCGCATCCCAGAGTCTGGTGGAAACCTATCTGGTCGTCCTGAAATACGGCACGACGCTCGATGAGGTAATTGCGAAGGCGAAGCTCGACTGCACCCGTGAGGAGCTGGCGGAGAAAATCTCCTCCTCTTCCATCAACGACACGGAAATCTTTCAGATCAAGGTGACGGATCCGGATGCCGAGCAGGCCGTCAAGATTGCCAAGACGATTGCGAAGATTCTGCCCGGCAAGGTGGCGGAAGTCATCGACGGCAGCTCCGTGCGGATTGTCCGCGAAGCCAGCGTGCCGACGGAGCCTTCCTCTCCGAATCTGAAGAGAAGCGCGCTTCTCGGCGCCGTTGCCGGCTTTTTGATCAGCCTGATTTATGTTGTGCTGCACTTCCTTCTGGATGATAAGATCCGGGATGCCTCCCACTATCTGAAGGAGACCTATTCCTTCCCCGTGCTTACGGCCATTCCTGATCTGACCAGCCGGTCGAGCGGATATTACTACCGCGCGCAGAACGAAGGAGGAAAGAAGCGTTGAAGGCGAACAAGAAAACCACGAAGAAGGCCCAGCCGGAAAAGCGCTCCAGCGCTGAAAAGCTCCTGGGCGAAAACCTGAACTTCTCCTCTGCTGAGGCGTATAAGCTGCTGCGAACCAATCTGGCGTTCTGCCTGCCCGCTGAGGAAGAGAATTACTGCCCGGTCGTGGGCGTGACCAGCTCCATTCAGGGCGAGGGCAAGAGCACGACCACGGTAAACCTGGCCTACATGCTCGCAGAAGACGGCAAGCGCGTCTGCCTCATCGAGGGCGACCTGCGTGCGCCGACCATGAGCAACCGCATCAAGGTTAACCAGCCGGTGGGTCTGTCCCATGTGCTGGCCGGTCTGAAGACCGACCGCAATGTGCTCACCACCACGCCGCTGCACCCGAATATCCGCGTCATTTCCGCCGGTGAGATGCCTCCGAACCCCGCGGAGCTTCTGGGCTCTCCCCGCATGGGCAAGCTCATTGAGCTGCTGCGCGGCATGTTTGATTTCATTCTGGTGGACCTGCCTCCCGTCACCGTCGTGGCGGATGCGCTGGCGGTCTCCGGCGTGCTGGACGGCATGCTGGTGGTCGTGGGCGAGGGCGTTGTGACCAAGCACGAGCTGTCTGACGCAATGGCAAGACTGGAGATTATCCACGATAAGATTCTTGGCTTCGCCGTGACCCATTCCGGCACCAAGAAGGGCGGCCAGTACACCTACGCCGCGAAAAACTGACACAAATGATCCGTGCAACACAAGGCGCCGCCTTGTGTTGCACTGCTTTGAGCGAAAAGCAAAGAGGAGTGCGCCATGGGAAAACTGATTGTAATCGAAGGGCTTGACGGCTCCGGGAAGGCCACGCAGGCCAAGCGCCTGTCCGCTGCGCTGCACGCGCGCGGGGAGCATGTGCGCGAGGTGTCGTTTCCGGACTATGACAGTCCGTCCTCCGCACTGGTAAAGATGTATCTGGGCGGGGAATTCGGCAGCCGGCCGCAGGATGTCAATGCCTTTGCCGCCTCCAGCTTCTATGCGGTGGACCGCTATGCCAGCTTCAAGAAGGACTGGCAGGCGGATTATGCTGCCGGCACGATCATTGCCGATCGCTATACCACCTCCAACGCGATCCACCAGTGCTCCAAGCTGGACCGGCAGGATTGGGATGCGTATCTCGACTGGCTTTTCCACTTTGAATATGCGCTTCTCGGCATCCCGACGCCGGATCTGGTCGTCTATCTGCGGGTGGATCCTGCGGTGTCGCAGGCGCTGATGCGCAAGCGTTACCGCGGCGAGGATCTGCGCGATATCCACGAGAAGGATCTCGATTATCTCCGGCGCTGTCAGGAGGCTGCGGAATACTGCGCACAGCGTCTTGGCTGGTGCGTCGTGGAGTGCTGCGAAAATGGCGCCATGCGGTCCGTTGAAGCGATTCAGACGGAGATTCAGAGCCTTTTGGAGCGAAATTGAATCCGAATGAAAAAAATCCCGGTCAATCACCGGGATTTTTCCATTTTTTCTTTGACAAATAGTTTTTGTGTGGTATACACTATAGTATCAGTCTTGTTGTGAAGGCAGAAATTATCATTAAAAGGTTGAGATCATGTTTTTTACGGATATTCACAATCATATGATTTACGGTGTGGATGACGGCGCAAAGACGCAGGAGGACATGTTTGCCCTCATTGACGCCTCGTATGCTGACGGTGTGCGCCACCTGTGCTTCACGCCGCACTATCACCCCGGTTTTTTCGGCGACCATGGCCCGGAGATCAAAGCGGCCTTCCGCGTCGCCTATGGCTATGTCTCTCAGAAGTACCCGGATCTGTCGCTCCATCTCGGAAACGAGCTTCGCTATGAGCGCAGCTGCACCGACTGGGTGGCAGAAGGGAAATGCACCACGATCAACGGCTCGAACTACCTGATGGTGGACTTCCTCTATCCGGAACCGGCGGACAACATCACCAGCGCCATGCTGCGCGTGCTCAATGCGGGCTATATTCCCATCCTCGCGCATGTGGAGCGCTATGAAAAGCTGAGCAAGGATCTCAGCGAGGTGGAGCGCATGCGCTCCTGGGGCGTGATTCTGCAGATTGATTCCCAGTCGCCGATCGGCGGTCTGGGACGCAATTCCAAGGTGCGCAGCCGCAAGATTCTTGAAGCGGGGCTCGCGGATTTCATCGCTTCCGATGCCCACGATCTCAACAGCCGTCCGCCGCAGCTGCAGTCGTGCTATGAGTTTGTCTCCAAGCATTACGGCGAAGATTATGCCAAAAAGCTTTTCTGGGATAATCCCATCCGCATCCTCTGCGACAAACCGCTGTAAAAGACAATAAAGAAGCCCGCCAATCGGCGGGCTTCTTTTGTTGTGTTATAGTCTGGGACCTCGGTGTTCTCTTTCGTAGAGCCAGGCGCGGATGCGCGTCATGGGCACGCGGCTGCGCTGAAAGTCCATCTTTGTGCGCAGGCGGATGAAGTCCTTGAAGCCGCCGACGTCGTCTCCCAGTGCCTTCTTCGGAATCATGTAGCCGCCGCGGTCGCTCACGAAGAGATAGAGGTATTCCCGGTCCTCGCCCAGCTTCTGCACCGCGCCGTAGCCCACCGGGTCAAGCGTCTCCTCGTCTGCCTCGCCGGGGTGATAGATGATGCGGATTTCCTGCTCCTCAAAGAGATACCGGGAGGAGGGGAAGTGCCCGCCGTCCGCCTGGATGGCGGCGATGAGCTTTCGCGCCGTGTGGTTGGCGGAGGCATAGGTGCTTGTGAGCAGATAGGCTCCGTATGCCAGCAGCAGAATGCCCCAGATGTGCTTGAAATACCAGCCGCCCACGAGAATGGCAGTGATGGCGAGCACGTTCCGGACAATGTAGTTTCGGGTACAGAAGAGGTCGTACTGCATATGACTGAGCGCCATGAGACTCTTCTCGTCGTGCCGCATGGTGATGACATAGGATTTCTTCATACGCTCGCTCCGCTCTCCCTCGGCTTTGCCGTGCTGCCCCGCTCCACGAGCTTGCTGCGGTATTCCACTCTCGTGATCGGGTAGGCCGCGGCGGGGCGCTCTGCGGCTTCCATCTTGTCCTTCAGCAGATGAAACGCCCGCGCGCCGTGATAGATCGTGCCGTGATCCACCGTCGTCAGCTGCATGCGCTGAAACCCGGAGGGAAAGACGTTGTCAAATCCGCAGAGACTGTAGTCCTCCGGCACGCGCTTTCCGGCCTCCAGCAGTCCGTCGAGCACGCCGAAGCCGACCATGTCGTTGATCGCGACAATGCCGGTGATCTCCGGGTGGTTCATACATTCTCTCGCCAGCTCCTTGCCGGAGTCGAGCTCAATGTCCGGGCTCTGAATCTCCTGCTCGAGCTGGTTTTCCTTGCAGAACACCGTCACGCTGCCCTCCGGGCAGAGCCGGCGGAATGTGTCCTGCAGCCCTTCGCACCGGCGCACGCGCGCGATGTGATGGTCGTTCAGGGATGTGGTGAGATAGGCGATGTGCTTGTGCCCCAGGTCGATCAGATGCTTTGCCACGATTTCGGCGGCGCGGAAATTGTTCACATCCACCGTGTCGATTCCGAGATCGCTCACAATATCGCCGACGGCGACGACCGGGGTGTGCCGGTCGACCTCGCGCGCCTTTTCCACCTGCAGGGGGTTCATGACATAGATGATGCCCGCGACACGCCGCTGCTCCAGCTGGCGCAGGAGCGAGAGTTCTGTCTGCGGGTTCCAGTACGTATTATAAATCGCGGTGAGGTATCCGCTTGAGAGCGCCGCGCGCTCAATGCCCATGATGATGGTGGTGTGATAGGGATTGTTCACCGAGGGGCTGAGAATGGCGATCTGCTTCGGCTCCTGTCTCGAGGCAGGGGGCATATAGTGCAGCTCTCGGGCCGCGTTCAGCACGCGGCTGACCGTCTCGGGCGTAAAGCGGGAAATGTCCTTCCCGTTTAAGATCATGGAGACGCTCGCGGTCGTCACGCCGGTGCGCTCCGCGATGTCTTTGAGCGTGACCTTCTTCGGCATGGAGATCCCTCCTTCCTGTACTGCTTAAATTTAACCATAGTTTTCATGGAATGACAAGAGGGAACTTGGAAAACACTGAAAAATCAACACTTTGTCAAGGTTCAAACGAAAAAACAGACATTGTGAATCTATAAACATGTTTATTAAAAATTAACTATTTGATTAAGCAAAAATAAAGCATCAAACATCACAAAATAGAATCATCTCAACTGTGTAACTCTCCGAAATGTGCTGAAAACCCTTGATTTTCTGCAAAAGGTACGGTATGATTTCCGTGCCTTAACGAGCTCAAAATTAACTAAACGTTAAGCAGAGAATGAAAGGAGAAACATCCCATGAAAAAGACCATCGCACTGCTTCTGGCTCTGGTCATGGTGTTCGCGCTGTGCGCTTGCGGCAGCAAGCAGGAGAGCGCGCCCGCCGGTTCCGAGGCCGCTGCCCCCGCGGATGACGATTTCCACATCGTTCTGAAGCTCAGCCACGTGTTTGCTCCCACCGAGCAGCTCACCGT
>JAZQDI010000056.1:0-2106 GCA_045546715.1 Oscillospiraceae bacterium
CTTTTGCTTCGTGTTTTCCCCAGTATCATATGGAGAACAAAATAGCTTCGACGTGCTCCCGCGAGTCCTCTCCCCCCAGGGGAGCGCGTTCCAGACCGCACATGCCCTGCAGTTGAGAATGGTTTTTCGCGCGTTTTCCAGCAGCTCCTGATAAGTCATTGCAGCCCCTCCTGAAATTGGAATTTTCTTTCAATATACCATGGCTTTTCCCTCTTTGCAAGGCGCGTGCAGATATGGTAAAATGTTCATCGTAATCAGAATTCCGGGAGGGAATATCATGCGTTTTGAAACTACCCGAAGCCGACTGATCTCACTGCTTTTGAGTGTGGTCTTTGTCCTGACGCTCGCATCGCCTGCGCTGGCGGATGCTGCGGTGGTCTTTGACGCCGATACGGACAGCTATTTCGCGTCGCGCACCGCTCAGGACGTCGTCTCGCGCTACGCTGCGGCAAAGCAGCTGGCTGAGGAATCTGTGCGCTACGCCGAAGAGCCTTCGCTCTCCTCGCCGTATGCCGCCGGCAGACTCAGCGACGCGCAGCATCAGGCCATGACGGATATGACGAATTTCTATCGCTGGCTCATCGGCGTGGAGCCGCTGCAGTCCGGGTCCTTCCACACGGACGAGATGCAGAAGGCCGCGCTTGTGCGAAACTGGGATTTCAACCATGAGATCGACGCCGCCAACAAACCCGAGGACATGGATCAGTCGCTCTGGGATGAAGGTGCCAATGTGTATCATAACATCCTCGCCCTGGGCTACACCCCGATCGGAGCCGTCACCGGCTGGCTGAACGAGGGCTATTCTACATACTATGACAGCTGGGATACGATCGGTCACCGCATGGCGCTCATCGGTGCGCCGGTCTCCGGTGAGCAGTTCGGCTATGCCGGCCGCGTTGCCATCGGCGTCATGACCGGCAGCAGCAATGGCTTCAACCGCGCGTTCGCGGCCTTTCCCGCGCCCGGACCGATGCCGCTGAATGTGATCAACGCCGAAGAGGCGTCCTGGACTGTGGAGCTGAATCCCGAGATGCTGGCGGTCGCTGACGCGGGCGCCGTCACGGTCACCATCACGGAGCTTGCCTCCGGCAGTCAGGAAACGCGCACGGCGGCGGACGGAACGCTCCGCGTCACCGGCTCCATGTATTCCAGCCTCGTTTTGAACTTTGTCCAGCCCGCCGCAGAGGAGAATCGTTATGCGGACGGCAGTGCCTACCGCGTCATCGTCACCGGGCTGACAGACCGCAGCGGCAGCGCCGCAGAGCTTTGCTATACGGTTCGCTTCTTTGATCCGCTGCCGCTCATGCCCGCCGTGGTGGAGCGCTGCAGCACGACGCCGTTTGACCATGTTTTCCTCACAGAAGAAAACGCCGTGCCGCAGCATCTCGCGCAGATTGCGAAGTTCCTTCCGCGCGAGGTCGAGATCCATGCTTCCTCCGGCTATACCGTCCCTGCGCAGATCACCGGGGAGTGGGAGGCAGACTCTGCCAATCAGTGCTGGACGGCTGCTGTCTCCGCGTCCGCGCTGCCGGACTCTGTCCGGGACCCGGACGGAGTGCTGAACCGCGTTTCCATCTCCTATTCGGTGGAGGACTATACCGGACAGCTCCAGACCCCGAACCGTTTGCTGGTCGGAGAGCGCGGGGAGATCAATATCGTTCGTTATGATATCAGCACGAATCGCGCCCAGCTTTGGCAGATCAGCGGCGGTCAGGCGAATCTCCGCTTTGACACGAGCAGCTCTCCGTATGAAGTCTGGGAGACCTACCATTATCGATTCACGATTCCGGCATGGCAGCTGTCTGACTCCGGCACGTGGTATGGCATCTATTATGATAATCAGGGAGATTGGAATAACGCCTATCTGGTCGGCGGTACCGATCTGGAAGTGACCAAGCCGACACCAACGCCGACACCCATACCTACTCCAGCACCAACTCCCGCGCCGACGCCGAATCCCACGGCAACACCCGCGCCGACGCCGAAACCTACGGCAACGCCCGCGCCGACGGCGAAGCCCACGGCAACGCCCGCGCCGACGCCGAAACCCACGGCAACAAAGATACGAAAAAAAAGGCAAGAGCAAAAGTTTGCCCCTAAGTCGGA
>JAZQDI010000057.1:0-6934 GCA_045546715.1 Oscillospiraceae bacterium
TACTCAACGTGAGCGGTGTTGATCGTGATACCACGAGCCTTCTCCTCGGGAGCCTTGTCGATCTGGTCGTAAGCGGTGAACTCAGCGGCTTCGGGATCGGCCAGAGCCAGCACCTTGGTGATGGCGGCGGTCAGGGTGGTCTTACCATGGTCGATGTGGCCGATGGTACCGATGTTGACGTGAGGCTTGGTTCTGTTGAAAGTCTGTTTCGCCATTAGAATTTCCTCCTATAGAATCGTTTTAGATTGTTTCGAGTTGCGGATGATACTACAAAGCACTTTCGTGCGTTGTGCCGTTTAGTTGCTCGCGTGGATGATCTTTTCCTGCAGAGACTTCGGCAGCTCGATGAAGTGGCTGGGCTCCATGCTGTAGGTGGCGCGGCCCTGGGTCTTGCTGCGAAGATCCGTGGCATAGCCGAACATGGAACTCAGGGGCACGTCCGCCGTGACGATGGCAGCGCCGTTGCGAATGTCAGATCCGGAGATCTGGCCGCGGCGGGCATTGATATCGCCCATCACATCGCCCATATAGGAATCCGGCGCGGTGACAACGACCTTCATGATCGGCTCGAGCAGCGTGGGGCCGGCCTTCTGGCAGGCTTCCTTGAACGCCATGCTTCCGCAGATCTTGAACGCCATTTCGGAAGAGTCGACCTCGTGGAAGGAGCCGTCCGTGAGCGTAACCTTGACGTCCACGACCTGATAGCCGGCGAGCACGCCCGCCTGCATCGCGCCCTGGATGCCCTGATCGACACAGGGGATATACTCCTTCGGGATCGCGCCGCCGGTGATCTGGTTGACGAACTCATAACCCTTGCCGGGCTCGTTGGGCTCAACCGTGAGCTTGACATGCGCGAACTGACCCTTACCGCCGGACTGCCGCACGTAGCGGGTGTCCACATTGGCGGACTTGGTGATGGTCTCCTTGTAGGAAACCTGGGGTTTGCCGACGTTCGCCTCGACCTTGAACTCGCGCAGCAGACGGTCCACGATGATTTCCAGGTGGAGCTCGCCCATGCCGGCGATGATGGTCTGGCCCGTCTCCTCGTCGGTGTAGGCTTTGAAGGTGGGATCTTCCTCAGCGAGCTTCGCGAGGGCGATGTCCATCTTCTCCTGACCGGCCTTGGTCTTGGGCTCAATGGCGACGCGGATAACCGGCTCGGGGAACTCCATCGACTCGAGGACGATGGGGTCACGCTCGTCGCAGAGCGTGTCGCCGGTGGTGGTGTTCTTCAGGCCGACGGCCGCGGCGATATCGCCCGAATAGACAACGGGGATGTCCTCGCGGTGGTTGGCGTGCATCTGGAGGATACGGCCCAGACGCTCTCTCTGGCCCTTGGTGGAGTTCAGGACGGTCTTGCCTGCCTCAAGCGTGCCGGAATAGACACGGAAGAAGGCCAGCCGGCCGACATAGGGGTCGGTCATAATCTTGAACGCCAGAGCGGAGAACGGAGCGTTGTCGTCCGCCTCGCGGTGCTTTTCCTCATCCGTCTTGGGATCCGTGCCGGCGATGGCGGGGATATCCAGCGGAGAGGGCATGAAGTCAACAATGGCGTCCAGCAGCTTCTGCACACCCTTATTTTTGTAAGAAGTGCCGCAGACGATGGGAACCATCTTGACCTGGCAGGTCGCGGTGCGGATTGCGGCGCGGATCTTTTCGGTGGGGATTTCCTCACCCATGAGATAGAGCTCGGTGATCTCATCGTCAAAGACGGAGACGGCATCGATCATCTTCTCACGATACTCTTCCGCCATCGCGCGCATATCCTCGGGGATTTCCTCAACGCGCATGTCCTTGCCGAGATCGTCATAGTAAACGTCCGCCTTCATCTCGATCAGGTCGATGATGCCGCGGAAGTCCGCCTCAGCGCCGATGGGCAGCTGAATGGGAACGGCGTTGCACTGGAGACGATCGTCGATCATGTTCAGCACATTGAAGAAGTCGGCGCCCATGATGTCCATCTTGTTGATATAGATCATGCGGGGGACGCCGTAGTGATCCGCCTGTCTCCAGACGGTTTCGGACTGGGGCTCAACGCCGCCCTTTGCGCACAGCACCGTGACGCAGCCGTCCAGCACGCGCAGAGAGCGCTCGACCTCAACAGTGAAGTCGACGTGGCCCGGGGTGTCGATGATGTTGATGCGGGTGCCGTTCCAGAAACAGGTGGTGGCGGCAGACGTGATCGTGATGCCGCGCTCCTGCTCCTGTGCCATCCAGTCCATGGTGGCAGTTCCTTCATGGGTCTCACCGATTTTGTAATTCACGCCCGTGTAGAACAGGATACGCTCTGTGGTCGTGGTCTTACCGGCGTCGATGTGAGCCATGATGCCAATATTGCGGGTATTTTCCAGGGAATATTGTCTGGGCATAAAATTTCTTGCTCCTAATACAGTCTCAGCGCATTCCCCAAAGCGGGAATATCACGCTTTCAGGCAGCGAGCGAATTACCAACGGAAGTGGGCGAAAGCCTTGTTGGACTCGGCCATCTTGTGGGTATCCTCGCGCTTCTTCACGGCAGCGCCGGTGTTGTTGCAGGCGTCCATAATCTCGCCTGCCAGACGCTCCTTCATGGTCTTCTCGCTGCGCTTGCGGGCGAACATGGTCAGCCAGCGCAGGCCGAGGGTCTGACGACGCTCGGGACGCACTTCCATAGGCACCTGATAGGTGGCGCCGCCGACACGGCGGGCCTTGACTTCCAGGCTGGGCATGATGTTGTTCATGGCCTCGGTGAAAGCGTCCAGAGGCTCCTTACCGGTCTTTTCCTTAATGATGTCAAAGGCATCATAAACGACCTTCTGCGCAACACCCTTCTTGCCGTCCAGCATGACGGAGTTGACGAGCTTCGTCACCAGCACGCTGTTGTACATAGGATCAGGCAGGATTTCTCTTTTGGGAACGTTACCTCTACGTGGCACTATACTTCCCTCCTTCATTATAAAATGATTTCACAGGTACTCGAAGGCGGCGGTGCGCCTCCGCTGCGCCCTGATGCAACGAACCCATATGTATATATGAGTTAACAACAGGGCAAAAATTTGCCGTTGGGGAATTACTTCTTACCGGCCTTCGGCTTCTTGGCGCCGTACTTACTGCGGGCCTGCATTCTGCCGGAAACGCCCTGGGTATCCAGAGTGCCGCGAATGATGTGGTAACGCACACCGGGAAGGTCCTTGACACGACCGCCGCGGATCATAACGACGCTATGCTCCTGCAGGTTGTGTCCAATACCCGGAATGTAAGCAGTCACCTCATAACCGTTGGTCAGGCGCACACGGGCGATCTTACGAAGCGCGGAGTTCGGCTTCTTGGGGGTAGACGTACGGACTGCAGTGCAGACGCCGCGCTTCTGGGGAGCGCTCAGATCCGTCTCACGGTTCTTCAGGGTGTTCAGACCCTTCTGCAGCGCAGGAGAAGTGGACTTGTAGGTCACCTTTTTTCTGCCCTTACGCACCAGCTGGTTAAATGTCGGCATGGTTTTCCTCCTTTCCTCGAAAAATCTTAAAATTTATTTATGCGAGCGGAAAAAATGGCCGCTCGGATAAACCGTGGTTTTGCCCAAGAAACGCTTTATTTTCAAGCGCTTTTTGTGCTTTTTGCGTGGTTTCCCGCACATTTTGGTTTTCGACCCACGCAAATTCAGATTTTAGCATATTGCACAAGATTCGTCAAGTACAATTATGGAAGATTTTTTTGCTTTTTAGTCGCGGTGCGGACATTCAGAAGAACGACCGCCGCGAGCACCAGCGCCACACCGGCAGCGGAGAGAAGGCTCATTCTCTCATGGTAGACAAAGATGCCGATGAAGGTCGCAACGACCGGCTCCACGGAGGCGAGAATCGACGCCTTGCCCGTCTCGAGCCCGGTGAGACCGTAGGTATAAAAGAGATACGGCAGGTAGCACGTGACAGCGCCCGCGAGCAGGCACAAAAGCGCGTTCGGCACCGACGCCGTGAAGGCGGCAAACGGCGCGCGCCAGCCGAAGAGCAGCGCCGCGCCGACGGCGGCGAGCAGGCAGGAATAGAAGTTCACGGTCGTGCTGGAATAGCCGCGGTCGAGCGCAAAGCGGGCAAAGATGCTGTAGAGCGCGTAGCCCACGCCGGAGCCGAGACCGAAGAGCAGTCCCTTCGTCGTGAGCGGCACTCCCCCGCCACCGACGCCGGAGACGAGACAGCAGCCCGCAAAGGCGAGCGCGAGGGCGGCGAGCTTCACGCCGGTGATGCGTTCTTTGAAGAAGACTGCCGAGAGCAGCATGACAATCGTCGGCGCCGTGTAGAGCAGGATCGCCGCTGTCGAGAGGCTCATGAGATTGATGGCGTTAAAATAGCACCAGGTGAAAAACAGCAGCGCGCAGACGCCGCTGCCGAAAAAGCACCAGAAGTCGCGCAGCTTCACGCGAAAGCCCTTCGGCTCCGCGATCAGAAGCGTCACGGCAAAGCAGACCGCCGCCATGGCGCAGCGCACCAGAATCGCACCTGAGGCGTCAATGCCGATGGTCGCGAGCGTGCGCGTAAAAAAGCCCATCGTGCCCCAGAGGCAGCCGGCAAGGAGAACGGAAATGACGTGTTTTTTCATAGAATCACCATTAAAAAGAGCGGAATGTGAAGAGTGGAGAGTGGAGTTTTCGTTATCTCCACTCTCAACTCTCAACTCTCAACTTTCGGATTTATTTCTTTCCCAGCCGATGAATCAGGTACTGCGCTGCAACGCCGGTGAAAAGTCCTGCCGCGATGCCGCTCAATAGCAGGATCGGCAGATAGGACACGATGGCGGGCGTGCCGGTGACGACGATGGCAACGAGAATCTGCCCGATGTTATGAAACACGGCGCCGACGACGCTTGCGACCCAGATCTGCTTTTTCGAGAGCACGCGGCGCAGCAGCAGCATGACCGCGAAGCACAAAAGTCCGCCCGCGAGCGAATAAAACAGGCTCATCACGCCGGAAAACAGGCTGCCCAGCAAAATGCGCGCGACAAGAATCATGAGTGCGGGACCGGGACCCATGGTGAACACGGCGTAGACTGTGACGATGTTAGCAAGTCCCAGCTTCACACCGGGGATCGGGATCGGCGCCGGAATCTGCGCCTCCGCCACATGGATGGCAAGGGCGATGGCCGTGAGCAGCGCCATGAGGCTGAGCTGTTTTGTTGTCCACCTCATCCGACCACCCCGTCAATCTCCGTGCCGTCAATTTCCGGCGCGGCGTCCTCCAGCTCGATAACGAGCCGGTTCGGCAGGCACACAATGGGCATGACGCTCTCACTTGTGAGCCAGCCCATATCCACACAGACCTGATCCGGGCAGTCGGCATGGCTGACACGGATGCGGCCGGGCTCAATCTGAATGGTGTTGTCCCCCACCGGACCGGAGACCGTGAAGATCTCAGGCTCCGTGACAGCGTTTAAGTCCACGGAGCGGACGCACTCGCCGTCGAGATAGACGTTGGCAATGGCGGCAGGCGAACGGTGCAGATGCTGCCAGAGAAGCGCGCCGCCCGCAAGCAGGGCGACGGCGGCAATGAGGATCACCCAGAAGGAAGTCTTTTTCATTTTTTCACCACAATCAGCTGCTGATCCGCCCAGTTTTCGTCCACGGTAAACCGGTCGGCAATGCCCTCGGAGACGACGATCGAGCCGTTATCGAGCACAAGGATGTAATCAAAATCGCCGTGCTCGCGCCAGAAGTGCTCCGCGCCGTCCTGACCGAGGATGAACAGCGCCGTGCTCAGCGCGTCACACCGGAGACCGGACTTTGAGACAATGGAGGCAGAAATCACACCGTTTTTCGCCGGGGCGCCGGTCGCGGGGTCGATGATGTGCCAGTAGGTCTCGCCGTCCTGTTCAAAATAGCGCTCATAGCCGCCGGAGGTGACAACTGCCTCGTCGCGCACCTCGATCACGCCGACAAAGCCCTCCCCCACCGGGTTCTGAATGGCAATGCGCCAGGCAGAGCCGTCGGGCTTGGAACCGAGCGTCTGCACGTTGCCGCCGAGACTCACCATGCCGGAGGTGACGCCGTGGTCACGAAAGACCTGCATGATCTGGTCACCGGTGTAGCCCTTGGCGACGCTGCCGAGATCAATCTCCATCCCGGCAGGCACAGTGACAGCGCCATCGGCGCAGGAGACGCGGCTGTAATCCACGCGCTCTAAAAGATCGGTGAGTTCCTCCGCATCGGGCACGCGGTATTCCTCCGTCGTAAAGCCCCACGCCTTCAGCACGGGATAAATCGACACGTCCAGCGCGCCGCCGGTGGCCTCGCAGTATTCAAGCGCGCCGGTAAGAAGCGCCGCAGTATCATCTGATACCTCGACCGGCTGGCCGTAGGCGTGGTTGACGGCGGAAATGTCGCTGTCCTCAAGCGTGACGGAAAAGCGCTTCTCCAGCTCCGTGATGCGCTCTGCCGCGTCTGAAACCGCTTCTCCGGCGTTCTCGCCGTAGGCGGTGACGTCCATAACCGTGTCCATGGCGAAAACCGTTTTCGTCTCGCTCTCAGCGCTCAGATCCGGCGCCTGCTTCGCGCAGCCGCAGAGCAGCGTGATGCACAGCGCGAGCAGCAGCGCAATATACTTCAAATGCCGCATAGTGGGTACCTTCCTATTTTTACTCAATTGCTATATTATAACGTAAGAAACGCATCCGCGCAAGCAGATGCGTTTCAAACTGTTTCACGCCAGATCCCGATACAAAAACGTGACGATCTGCGCGCGGGTGCAGGGCTGATCCGGGCCGAAAACGCCGGGTGCAACACCGGAGGTCACGCCGCTGTTCTCCGCCCAGCAGACCGCAAGATGGTAATAGGCGTCGGCAGGCACATCGGAAAAACTGTGGCTCGTCGTGTCCATGACCCCAGAGTGCAGCCTCCAGAGGAAGGGCACGGTCTGCGCACGCGGGACGGTATCTTCCGGCGAGAAGGTGGGCTCGCTCGTGCCGCGAG
>JAZQDI010000058.1:0-3272 GCA_045546715.1 Oscillospiraceae bacterium
CTTAGAAAGACAATGACTAGACCCAACTCCTTGGCTCACAGAACGACATGGCTACGATCCGACTTCTGATCATCGGCGACCGCCAGACCGGCAAGACCGCCATTGCTTTGGATACGATCATCAACCAGAAGGGCAAGGATATGATCTGCAAAGTCGGAGGCCAAGCGGTCTTAGGAAGACAATGACTAGACCCAACTCCTTGGCTCACAGAACGACATGGCTACGATCCGACTTCCCATCGAGGCAACGGAGCACCGCGCCACCGAGAGCCCGGCGCCGAGCGTCCTGAACCGCCAGCCCGTGTCTGTCCCGCTGCAGACCGGCATCAAGGCCATCGACGCCCTGATTCCCATCGGCCGCGGCCAGCGCGAGCTCATCATCGGCGACCGCCAGACCGGCAAGACCGCCATCGCCATCGACACCATTCTCAACCAGAAGGGCAAGGATGTGCTCTGCATCTATGTTGCCATTGGTCAGAAGGAGTCCACCGTGGCGAGCGTCGTGGAGACGCTGCGCTCCCGCGGCGCCATGGACTATACCACCGTCATCTGCGCGCACGCGTCCGAGCCCGCGCCGATGCTCTATATCGCGCCCTATGCCGGCGCCGCCATCGGCGAGGCGTTTATGTACAAGGGACGCGACGTGCTCATCGTGTATGACGATCTGTCCAAGCAGGCCGTGGCTTACCGCGAAATTTCGCTGCTCCTCCAGCGTCCGCCCGGACGCGAGGCCTATCCCGGCGACGTGTTCTATCTGCACTCCCGTCTGCTCGAGCGCGCGGCCCGTCTCAGTGACGAGCTGGGCGGCGGCAGCATGACGGCGCTGCCGATTATCGAGACGCAGGCGGGCGACATTTCCGCCTATATCCCGACGAACGTCATTTCCATCACCGACGGCCAGATCTTCCTGGAGACGGACCTGTTCCACTCCGGCGTGCGCCCGGCGGTGAACGTCGGCCTGTCCGTCAGCCGCGTCGGCGGCGCGGCGCAGCTCGGCGCCATGAAGCAGGTGGTCGGCCGCCTGCGCATGGGTCTCGCGCACTACCGCGAGCTTGCCAGCTTCGCGCAGTTCGGCTCTGATCTCGATAAGTCCACGCGCCAGACGCTCGAGCGCGGCGCGCACATGACCGAGCTTCTCAAGCAGCCGCAGTATCAGCCGATGGACGCCGCCGATCAGGTCGTCGCCATCTTTGCCGCGGCCGAGGGCTATACGGACGAGCTGGAGCTCAAGGACGTGCCCCGCTTCGAGGCCGGTCTCATCGAGGAAGTGCACCGCGCGCTGCCCGAGCTGGCCGACGCGATTTACACCGGCAAAAAGCTCCCCGCCGAGCAGCTCACAGCGCTCCGCGGCGTAATCGAAAAGTTCAAGGAAACATTCTAACTGCGATTCACATCGTAGGGGACGGCGTCCTCGACGTCCCTTGAAACAGGCAGGTGAAAATCAATGGCAAACATGCGCGCAATCCGTTCGCGCATCAAAAGCGTGCAGAACACGCAGCAGATCACCAAAACCATGAAAATGGTTGCGGCGGCCAATCTGCGCCGAACCCAGACGGGTATGTCCGCCATGCGCACCTTCGCCGAGCAGACCCAGTCGCTCATGAACGCGCTGCTGGCCGGCGGCGCGCAGTATGACCATCCGCTGCTGCAGCCGCGTGAGGAGGTCAAGAACGTCTGCTATGTGCTCTTTGTGGGCAACCGCGGGCTCTGCGGCATGTATAACCACGCCGCGCTGCGCTATCTGCAGCAGCTCTGCCGCGAGCAGACGCATCCCTGCACCGTGCTGGTCTATGGCCGCTGGGGGCGTGATGTGATCGCCCAGAGCGGGCTGAATGTCATCGAGACATTTCAGGACGTGCCGGACACGCCCGCCATGCCCGACGCGCTCCGGCTCGCCGAGCAGCTCAAGCGCATGTATCTCTCCGGCGAGGCGGACGAGGTTCATCTGATCTATCAGCATTTCAAGAGCGTGCTCAGCCAGAACCCCACGGATCTGCGGCTCCTGCCCGCCGCCCCGGAGGCGACGGGGGAGAGTGCGCATGAATATCTCTTCGATCCCGATCAGGCAACGATTCTCGGCAACGTTCTGGAGCTGTATGTGAACAATACCGTGCTCTCCGTCATGCTCGAGGCGAAAACCGGCGAGCATGCGGCGCGCATGACTGCCATGAGCACCGCCACGGACTCCACGCGCGAGCTCATTGCGACGCTGCAGCTGCATCTCAACCGCGCCCGTCAGGCCGCCATCACCACCGAGATCAGCGAGATTGTCGGCGGCGCGAACGCGCTGAAAAAGAACAAGAAGAAAACCTCTTAAAAGGAGGACAAAACTATGGAAATCGGAATTGTCCGCCGGGTCATCGGCCCGGTTGTGGACGTGCAGTTCCCAGCCGGGCATCTCCCGGATATCTATAACGCCATCGAGGTTGAGGTCGAGGGCCGGAAGGTCGTCATGGAGTGCGTGCAGCAGCTGGGCGACAGCGCCGTGCGCTGCGTGAGCCTTTTCTCCACGGACGGCATGGCCCGCGGCAACCGCGCCGTGGACACCGGCAAGCCCGTCTCCGTCCCCGTCGGCGAGGCGACGCTTGGCCGCATGTTCAATGTCATCGGTGAGCCGATCGACGGCAAGGGCCCCGTGGAAAACACGGAGCGCATGCCCATCCACCGCGACGCGCCGAGCTTCACCGACGTCGCCCCTGCCACCGAGATTCTCGAGACCGGCATCAAGGTCGTCGACCTGCTCGCGCCCTATGCCAAGGGCGGCAAGATTGGCCTCTTCGGCGGCGCCGGCGTCGGCAAGACGGTGCTCATCATGGAGCTCATCCGCAACATTGCCTATGAGCACGGCGGCTACTCCGTGTTCGCCGGCGTCGGCGAGCGCTCCCGCGAGGGCAACGACCTCTGGAACGAGATGAACGAGTCCGGCGTCATCAGCAAGACCGCGCTCGTCTTCGGCCAGATGAACGAGCCGCCCGGCGCCAGACTTCGCGTGCCGCTCTCGGGTCTGACGATTGCGGAGAACTTCCGCGACGAGTCAGGTCTGGACGTGCTGCTCTTTATCGACAATATCTTCCGCTTCACGCAGGCAGGCTCCGAAAGTCGGATCGTAGCCATGTCGTTCTGTGAGCCAAGGAGTTGGGTCTAGTCATTGTCTTCCTAAGACCGCTTGGCCTCCGACTTCTCGGGTCTGACGATTGCGGAGAACTTCCGCGACGAGTCAGGTCTGGACGTGCTGCTCTTTATCGACAATATCTTCCGCTTCACGCAGGCAGG
>JAZQDI010000059.1:0-2810 GCA_045546715.1 Oscillospiraceae bacterium
GGTCTAGTCTTTGTCTTCCTAAGCCCGCTTGCCCCCCGACTTGAAAATCAATTGAATTGGATCCGCGGCACCCGAGCCGCGAACTCTGCGAGGTTTCAACAAGTGACTGATATCAGCGGCTCCACTCTGCAAGGCACAAACGGATTTCACTCGACGGAATCAGAACGCCGCACTTGAAGGCACTGCCGTCAGCGGAAAAATATCCGCCCGGCGTAATTCCGATAAGCTGCATTTGTTCATTGATCGCGGCGCCGCCGCTGCTTCCGACCTGCATGTAGGCACTGTGCTTCATGGCGTTGCTCGGGTATCCATGCGCTCCGCCGAATTTCTCCATGCCCGAAGTCACTTCGCCATAGGAAATGGCAAACCATTCATTCTGCGGATTGCCAATACACATGATTCGGTCCTCTTTTTGCGGGTCTTCATCCGCGATCGTTACCACAGACAGGTCTTCCTCCGACGTAAAGCTGATGACCGCCAGATCGTCTCTGCTGCTGACATATTCCACGTTCGCGCCGTACAAGGACTCATAGACCTCCTGAGAAAGCACACAGTCATCAAAGCCGGGAATCTCATCCGTTTTCATCTCGGTATTCACCGTGAAAACCAGGATCTGCGCCCTCTCGCCGCTGACAACATGGGCGGCGGTGAGGGCGTAATACACGTCGCCCTGCCTGTCGAAAATCACGCCGCTGCCGCATTCGCCGTAGGATATGGCGTCCCCGCTGACGGTTTTGGAAAAGAGCCCGATATTGGATGACAGCAGATCTGCCTGCTCAAACGCAGCCTCCATATCCTCAAAAACCACATTTTGGTTGTCGGAATGATCCGCGCAGGCCGTCAGCATGACCGAAACGGCCATGATGATGATGAGTCTCGGCCAGGTCAGATTAATCCCGCCGAACAGTTTTTTGATTGCCCTTGTCATGGTCAATGAGAACCTTCCTGTTTCTGATGATTCAAAACGATGTGAGGCTGCCTGCCGGGTCAGAAGTCTGCTCCCAGATGCTCCATCGAGTCGATGACGACCACGCAGTCGGGGGACACATGCTGCATGACAAAATACATCTGATCCATCGGGATCGCGACGCAGCCGCCCGTGCGCGGCTTGCGGTCACCGAGGCAGTGCAGAAAGATCGCCGAGCCGGCGTTGGGCGTGCCGTCCGCGTTGTAGCTGATGTTCAGACAGTATTGGTATTCATACGGGTAATCGAGAATGTGCTCGCTGTTGTCCCGGTCGAGCTCCGGGAGATCCTTCAGGCTCACAAGCTCGTTATAGTGCATCCCCTCGCCCACGTCGCCGGACCAGTAGGTGTCCTCGTCCGCCTGCACATAGCGGATCGCGCAGCCGGGGTCGGGCGCAATGCCGAAGGCACGGTTGAACGCAAAGGTGCCCACAGGCGTCATGCCATCGCCCTCCTGCGTCTTGCCTAAGCCGTTTTTGCCGATGAATCCCGGCGTGGACATGATCATGTGCCATTCGCCGTTTTCGTCCTTCTCATGCATAGAGACCCATGCAGTGGTTTTTTCGTGCGCGGCGATGACAAAAAGCTGCTGTGCGTCCTGCGCCTCCGGAAGCGCCGTGACCCAATCGGGAGAGGCCTCCGCCTCCATCTCAAGACGCTCGCGCGGCGTCAGAAGTGCTGCTGCATCTGCCGCCTGCTCCTGCTTGCCGCAGCCGAAAAGGGCGAGCGCGGGCAGCAGCAGTGCTGCGACCAAAAGCCAGACCCATGTTTTTCTTTTTGATTGCTTCATGTCTGATTCCTCCTGTTCATACTTGGTGATCGTTTCGTTTCCGCCGCCCGAATCGCGCCGAGGCAATGGATCCGAACGACACGGTTCTGGTCGGTTTCTGAAATCCTTTGCAGCTGCTCCAGATACGGTCTGACAAGCTCCGGCCTGCGTTTGCCGAGGACGCGGAACATTTCCGGCGCTTCCATGCGCACCTTGTCATTCGCATCGTGCAGAAGCGCTGCAAAGACCGGCATAGAATCCGCATAAATGTCCGGTGTGTTCACCGCAATGTTTTCTGACGCCCAGACAAAGCTCAGCCGGACGCTTGCGTCCTCATCGGAGGCGAAGCGGAACAGGTCCGGCCAATACGCTTCCATCGCGGAGTAGCTCCCGCGTCCGATTCTGCCGAGGGCGTTGACTGCACGCACTCTCAGAAGCGGCGTCGGACTGTTCAGGAAGGCCGCAATCGCAGGAACCGCGTCCCGAACCTCCGGCGGATTGGCGAGCCCCATTTCTCCCAGCAGCCAGAGCGCCTTCGCCTGAATCCTGACAGATTTGTGGGTGAGCAGGGACGAAACATACGGAATGTTTTCTTTCCACTTCGTTTTGTCTTTTGTCAGGCTTCCAAGCGCTTTATAAAGTGCATCGTCGCTCATGGCGGCTCCTTTCAGCTGGACAGTTTTTTTCATTTTATCATAAATCAATATCGCAATCAACGGCCGAACCGACTCAAGTGCACGCGTTCTCCCTCATAGGAGTAATAGGAGTAAACAAATCAATCCCTCAGGAAATAAATGTATTAACAAATCATGCAAGGATTGTTAACAGTCTTTTAGCACTCTCGGCTTGACAGTGCTAATTTCGGTGCTATAATAAAAAGCGAACAAAGGAACAGAGATCGAATGGATGACCTCCATCCCCTTGCTCAGGTAACAAACATAGTGATTGCAAAAGGAGGCATGACTTATGTTACCGAGTATTTTTGGAGAGAGTTTGTTTGATGACTGGTTTGACTTCCCGTTCAGGGGCTTCGAATCCGATGTGGACCGCAAGCTGTATGGCAAGCATGCAGCACG
>JAZQDI010000060.1:0-4467 GCA_045546715.1 Oscillospiraceae bacterium
CCGGCGGTCTCGTCGTCATGGACGAAGACTCCTGTATGGTCAACATTGCGCAGTTCTTCATGAACTTCATCTGCGAGGAGTCCTGCGGCAAGTGCACGCCCTGCCGCGAGGGAACGACCCGCATGAACGACATTCTCACCCGCATCACCAAGGGCAATGGCCGCATGAGCGATCTGGACGATCTGAAGAAGCTGGCCAAGATGATTCAGAAATCCTCTCTCTGCGGCCTCGGCAAGACGGCGCCGAATCCGGTTCTGTCCACGCTGCAGAACTTTGAGGATGAGTATATTGAGCACATCCGCGACAAACGCTGCCGCTGCGGCGTCTGCAAGGATCTTGCTCAGTTCGTCATTACCGATAAGTGCATCGGCTGCACCAAGTGCGCCCGCAACTGTCCCGTGGGAGCCATCACCGGCACCGTCCGCCAGAAGCACGAGATCGACACCACCAAGTGCATCAAATGCGGCGCGTGCAAGGCCAACTGCCCGGTGGGCGCCATCAAGGAGGGTTAAGTCATGGCGGAAAAGAAAATGTTCATCGACGGCATCGAATGTCCGTTTACCAATGAGCGCAACGTGCTGGAGGTCGCCCGCAATAACGGCATCGACATTCCCTCGCTGTGCTACTGCGAAAACCTTTCCATCTATGGCGGCTGCCGCATCTGCATGGTAGAGAATGAGCGCGGCGGCATGGATGCCGCCTGCTCCATGCAGCCGAAGGATGGGCTGAAGGTGTTTACCCACACAGAGCAGGTCATTGAAAGCCGCCGCACCACACTGCAGCTGCTTCTCGGCTCTCACCGCGCCGAGTGCACCACCTGCGATCAGTCCGGCAGGTGCAAGCTGCAGACCTATGCGCAGCGCTACGATGTGCACGAGGTTCCGTACTCCGAGAATACCTACAGCCGCGAGCGTCTGGACGTGTCCAGCCCCTGCATCACGCGCGATCCCTCGAAGTGTATTCTCTGCGGTCTCTGCGTGCGTATGTGCGCCGAGGTACAGAATGTCGGCGCAATCAACTTCAATAACCGCGGCAAAAAGGCATTCGTTGCTCCCGGCTTCGGCAAGATGCTCTCTGAGACGAAGTGCGTCGGCTGCGGTCAGTGTGCCGCTGTCTGCCCGACGGGTGCGATCACAATCAACAATCAGGTTCGCACGTTCTGGGATATGCTCCACGATAAGGAAAAGCGCGTTGTGGTGCAGTTCGCCCCCTCTGTCCGTGTCGGTCTCGCCGAGGAATTCGGCATGCCGGCCGATACCGCTGTCACCGGCAAGCTGGTTACGGCGCTGAGAAGACTGGGCGCGGATGTGGTTTATGACACGAACCTCACTGCGGACCTCACCATCATGGAGGAGAGCGCCGAGTTTTTCGAAAAGGTCAAAAACGGCGATAAGCTCCCCATGTTTACCTCCTGCTGCCCCGGCTGGATTCAACATGTGGAGAAGGCACATCCCAATCTCATGCCGCAGGTCTCCACTGCCGGCAGCCCGATGGAAATGTTCGGCGCCCTGATTCGCAAGCAGTTCAGAGGCGAGCCGGTCTATTCCGTCGCCATCATGCCCTGCACGGCGAAGAAGTTCGAGGCGCAGCGCCCCGAGCTGGAAAAGGACGGCGAACGTCTGATCGATCTCGTCATCACGACGCAGGAACTGGCGCATATGATCAAGGCCGCCGGCATCGATTTCAAAACCATCCCCGATGACGAGCCGGATGATCCGCTGGGCGACTGGACCGGCGCAGGTGTCATCTTTGGCGTCACCGGCGGCGTCACGGAAGCAGTTATCCGCCGTGTGCTGGATGATGCCTCTCCCGGAACCCTGCAGACCATCGCCGAGTGCGGTGTGCGCGGTCTCGACGGCATCAAGGCCTTTGAGGTCTCGGCCGGCGATTTGAAGCTGCGCATTGCCGTCGCGAATGGTCTCGGCAACGCTGATAAGCTTATCGCCAAGGTGGAGAGCGGGGAAGAGTACTTCGATTTCATCGAGGTTATGGCCTGCCCTAACGGCTGCATCGGCGGCGGCGGTCAGCCCCCGGCTTCCAACGCCCGCAAGGCGGAGCGCTTCCGGGCCATCTTCAAGGAGGATGAGGCCTGTGAGCTGAAGATTCCTCAGCAGAATCCCGCTCTGGACTACATTTATGACAATCTCATGCAGGGCCGTGCGCATGAGCTGCTGCATATCCACTATCCGCTGCATGGTCATCATGAGTAATCCGCTCCCGCAATCCCCCCCACACGCCCCCGGCTTCGGCCGGGGGCATTTTGTCAGAGACGGATTGCTCCATTTTTAAAAATTAAAAGGAGCGATCCGCAGATCGCTCCTTTTTGTGTTCTTTTCTTCAGATTTGTTTGATTACCAAGGCATGAAGGGCTTCAGAGCCAGGATGGCAGGCCAAACAACAGCATACTTAAATCCATTCCAAGCGAGATCGAGCAGCATCTGTGAGTCCTCCTTTCATAGTGTTCCTTTCGGACAATTGGATTATAACATGCTGGTCTTTCAAATTACAATTCGCATTATTCATAAGCTTTTCATGGAGAAATTTTACAAACAGGAGAAAAACAGAGAATTTCAAAAACCATGCGATATTTTCAATTGTTTGTGGAAAGTACAAATAATTAACATATAATTTACATTTCAACTATATAGAATGCACAAAAGAGTCGGTTTCCAAACAGAAACCGACTCTTTGTTTGTAGTTACCAGTTCTTACTAAATTCGGAGAGGACCAGGCCCTCGTTTTTCTGCTCCGCCCAGCGAATAGACCATTCGTTATTAAACAGAAGCAGATCCTTGCCCTGAAAATCCTGAACCCATCGGGTGTCGCTGGCAAGATTCAGTTCATCGGGCTTTTTCGGCGTCTGGTCGATCCAGCGAATATAGGAATAGCTCAGATCCCGCCGCCGAATGTCCACGTTATATTCGTTCTTCAGACGGTATTCGAGCACTTCAAACTGAAGCACGCCAACTGCCCCGACGATCACTTCCTCCATGCCGGAGTTCGGTGCGTGGAACATCTGGATAGCACCCTCCTGGGCAATCTGCGTGACACCCTTGGTAAACTGCTTGCGCTTCATGGTGTCAATCTGGGAAATCACGGAAAAGTGCTCCGGAGCGAAGGTGGGGATGCCCTCAAACTGTACTTTCTTTTTCGGAGCGCATACGGTGTCGCCAATCGAGAAGATACCGGGGTCAAACACGCCGATGATATCACCGGCATATGCCTCGTTGATAATAGCGCGTTCCTGCGCCATCATCTGCTGGGGTTGGGCAAGCTTGATTGTTTTTCCGCCCTGCACGTGGAAGTACTCCTGATCACGAAGGAACGTACCGGAGCAGATGCGCATGAAAGCGATGCGGTCACGGTGCGCCTTGTTCATATTTGCCTGAATCTTAAACACGAAAGCAGAGAATTCAGGGCAGAATGGGTCCACCGTTTCCTCTGCGGTGACGCGCGGCAGGGGAGGCGTGGTCATCTTCAGGAAGTTTACAAGAAAGCGCTCCACACCGAAATTCGTGAGTGCCGAGCCAAAGAACACCGGGCTGAGTTCGCCTGCCTGCACGGCCTCAAGATCAAATTCATAGCTCGCGCCGTCCAGCAGTTCAATGTCCTCAACCAGCTTCTCGCGCATCCGCGCGCCGATCAGATCATCGAGCACATCCGTGTCCGTGATGTCACATTCCACGGCCTGAATTTTGTCCTGTCCGCGGTGATGCTCCTGAAAGACAAGCACCTCGCGCTCGTCACGGTCAAATACGCCTTTGAAATCTTGTCCGCAGCCGATCGGCCAGTTCACCGGATAGGTGCCGATGCCGAACTCCTTTTCCAACTCCTCCATGAGCTCGAAGGGATCGCGTGCTTCGCGGTCAAGCTTGTTGATAAAGGTGAAAATGGGAATGTGCCGCATGGCGCAAACTTTAAAAAGCTTTCTCGTCTGCGGTTCGATGCCCTTTGCAGCGTCAATAACCATCACGGCACTGTCAGCCGCCATGAGTGTGCGGTAGGTGTCCTCGGAGAAGTCCTGGTGTCCCGGTGTGTCGAGAATGTTAATGCAGTAGCCGTCGTATTCAAACTGCATCACGGAAGAGGTGATGGAGATGCCGCGCTGTTTCTCCAGCTCCATCCAGTCCGATACCGCGTGGCGCGCCGTGGCCTTGCCCTTAACGGAGCCTGCCAGCTGAATCGCCCCGCCGTAGAGCAGAAACTTTTCTGTCAGCGTCGTTTTGCCCGCGTCCGGGTGGGAGATAATGGCGAAGGTTCTCCGCCGCCGGATTTCCTGTTGATAATCCATAAGTCGGAGGCCAAGCGGTCTTAGGAAGACAATGACTAGACCCAACTCCTTGGCTCACAGAACGACATGGCTACGATCCGACTTAGAAACTTTTCTGTCAGCGTCGTTTTGCCCGCGTCCGGGTGGGAGATAATGGCGAAGGTTCTCCGCCGCCGGATTTCCTGTTGATAATCCAT
>JAZQDI010000061.1:0-5445 GCA_045546715.1 Oscillospiraceae bacterium
AGCGGTCTTAGGAAGACAATGACTAGACCCAACTCCTTGGCTCACAGAACGACATGGCTACGATCCGACTTTCTGCGCCGGAGCTGCGGGATGTGGAGGTGGAAATGAAGAGCTTCCAGCTCGACCCCACGGTCGGGGAGCACGCCGCCGGCGATACGCAGACGCGTTTTGCCAAGAAATATCACATCTCCTTTGAGGCCGCCGGGCAGCAGATCGAGACCATCTCCCAAATGGGGCGCGACGAGGGCATCGACTTCCGCTACGCCACGACGCTGTTTACGAATACGATGGACGCTCACCGGCTGACGAAGCTGGCACAGTCGAAGGGCGACGCGAAGCTCACCGAGCGCGTGATCGAGGCGTTGTTCGACGCCTATTTCACGCAGAACAAGGAACTTGCGGATCATGACCTTCTGCAGAAGATCGGCGAGGACTGCGGTCTGGACGCCGACGAGGTGCGCGAGGTGCTCTCCTCCGACCAATATGAAGCGGAGGTACTGGCGGACGAGCGCGAGGCGGCTTCCCGCGGGATCTACGGCGTGCCGTACTTCCTCATCAACAGTCGTTACACCGTCTCCGGCGCGCCGAGCGCCGAGGGTCTGCGGCAGGCGCTTTTGAAGCTGGCGGCGCAGGAGAAGACCGAGGTTGCCTCCGGTATGCAATGCGGCCCGGACGGCTGCCGAATCGGGTGAGAAGATGGTCAGATGCGTACCCGTAAAGGGCTATTTTGCGGAGAACTGCTTCTTCTATCTCGACGATGCGACCCGTCACGGCTTACTGATCGACCCCGGCGCGGAGGCAAAGCGACTGCTCGATCTGATTCGCCGCGAGGGTTGGACGATTGAAAAGATTCTCCTGACCCACGGCCATTACGACCACACCGGCGCCGTGGACGCGCTGCGCACCGCGCTCGGCGTTCCCGCCTTTGCCCATGAGAACGCGGATCGGTATCTGCTGGACGGCGAGATGAACCTCTCCGCGTTCTGCATCGGGGAGCGGGTGGTCAGAGGTGTGAAGCCGCTGCGTGACGGAGATATCGTCAGCCTGCAGAACGGCACGTGCTCACTGCGTGTCATCCACACGCCCGGCCACACCACGGATTCTGTGGTCTACTACAGCGAAAAAGATCGCGCCGCCTTCGTGGGCGACACGATCTTCAAAGCCAGCATCGGCAACTTCCAGTACCCCGGCGGCAGCCGGCAGGACATCGTGGAGAGCATCTGCGACAAGATCCTGACGCTGCCCGATGACACCGTCCTGTACTCCGGCCACTCGGATCAAACCACGGTCGGCGCGGAGAAAAGAAGATATTTTTAAGGAGGAGCACCCCATGTTTGAAAAGCTTTTGGAGCCCGGCAGAATCGGAACCATGCCCCTTCGGAACCACATCCTGATGGGGCCGACGGAAACCCACTTCACCCGTGAGGACGGCTGCATCTCCCAGGAGGAGATCGCCTACTATGTAGAGCGTGCCAAGGGCGGCGCGGCGCTGATCACGACGCACCAGACCCAGGCCAACACGAAGATCGACCCGATCGACCCGTACCCCCGCTCTGCGCGTCTGGATGACGACGCATTCATCCCCATGATGGGCGAGCTGACCGACGCCGTGCATCTGGAAGGTGCGAAGATCTCCGTCCTGCTGACGCCGGGCGGCGGCGCGCAGGCGCTGGGCGTTCCCTATGACGCGGGCTCCGACGGCATGGCCGAGGTGCTGAACGTCGCGCCCGGCACGATCCGCTGCCCTGTGGCGAACAAGCCCGTCCGTCCGCTGACCATCGAGGAGATCCACCAGACGGTCATCAACTTCGGCAAGGCCGCAGGCCGTGCCCAGCGAGCGGGCTTTGACGCCGTCACGATCCACGCGCACTTTGGCTATCTGATCGCGCAGTTCCTCTCTCCGTTCTTCAATAACCGCACGGACGAGTACGGCGGCAGTTTAGAGAACCGCGCCCGTTTCCTCATGGAGCTGATCGCGGAGACCCGCAAAAACGTGGGAGCGCGCTTCCCGATCATCCTGCGCATCGCCATCGACGAAAAGATCGGCGAGGCCGGACGGCAGATCGAGGAATCCGTGGAGCTCTGCAAGATGGCGGAGGCCGCCGGCGTGGACGCCATCGACTGCGCGGCCGGTCTGATGATGTCCATCCCGTGGCTCTGCCCGACGGTGTATCACGAGAAGGCCGCCCTCGCGCCGCTCTCGAAGCAGATCAAGGACGCGGTCAGCATTCCCGTGATCGTGCAGGGGCGTCTGCAGGACCCGGAGATCGCAGAGCAGGTACTGGAGAACGGGCAGGCGGATTTTGTCTCCCTCTCCCGCGCGTGGATTGCGGAGCCGGAGTGGGCAAAGAAAGTCGCCTGCGGTGACGCCGAGGGCATCCGCCGCTGCGTCTCCTGCAACCACTGCATCGGCGACCGGATCGCCAATCTGCGTGTGCTTCGCTGCCGCGTCAATCCCATTGCAGGCCGCGAATGGAAGTATGGCAACGAGCTGCCCAAGGCGCAGGAGAAGAAGCATATCGCTGTCATCGGCGCAGGCCCGAGCGGGTTGGAGATCGCTTATCGCTGCGGTGAGATGGGGCATGAAATCGACATTTACGACAAGACCGACCGCCTCTGCGGCGGCCAGATCATGGCGGCGAAGGCCTCTCCCGGCAAGGAAATACTGAACAACGTCCCGCGCTTCTATGCCGCGCAGCTTGCAAAGCTCCCGAACGTTCATGTGCATCTGAACACGGAGCTGAATGAGGAAGCGGTGAAGAATCTTGATTGCGACGTGATCGTGCTTGCCACGGGCGGTCATCCGTTTGTGCCGCCGATCCCCGGCATCCGGGAGATCGAGACCGTCACCGCGCCGGACGTGCTGACGAAGAAAGCCTCTGTCAGCGGCAAAATTCTCATCGCCGGCGGCGGTCAGACCGGCGTGGAGTGCGCTTATCTGCTCATGGGCGAGGGCTATGACGTCTCGATCATCGAGATGCTGCCCATGCTCGGCAGCGACGAGGAGCAGCTGACCCACATGACCATCATGCCCGTGCTGGAGGAGATGGGGCTCAAGAGCTTCGTCAGCCACCAGATCCTGAAGGTCAACGCGAACAGTGTGCAGGCGAAGGATCTGCTGTCCGGCGGAGAAGTGGAGATCCCCTTCGACACGCTCATCACCTCCCTCGGCACACGTCCGGAGACCGCACTTCTGGATGCCGTCAAGGCCTCCGGAAAGCCCTATCATGTGGTTGGCGACGCCGTGCAGGCGGGCAATATCCGCGCCGCCATCGAGAGCGGCTTCTTCACCGCGCAGAAGATCTGAGGAGGCGTACCCATGGAAGTCATGGAAGCGATCCGGGCGCGATACAGCGTCAGGACATACGCGGACAAGCCCATCGAGCCGGAGAAGCTCGCGCAGATTGCGGAAGCCGGGCGCCTCGCGCCGACTGCAAGCAATCAACAGCTGAATAAGCACATCATCGTGACGGACAGGGATTTGATTCGTCGGATGGTGGACGCCTGCGAGGGACAGAAATGGATCGAAACGGCGCCTGCCATTCTGGTGGAGTGCGCCTCCGGAGACCGGACGATGATCTGCGGGCAGAGCGCGCGCAGCATGGACGGCGCAATCGCCATGTCCTATATGACGCTGGAAGCGGTGTCGCTGGGCCTGCAGTTTTGCTGGCTGGGCTGGTTCAAGCCCGAAAAGGTGCGTAAGCTTCTGAACATCCCGGAGGATTACGTCGTAATCGCGGTTGCGCCGTTGGGCTATCCGGCAGTCGATGGACAGCGGTCGAAAAAGAAAACTGCGGAAGAGGTTATTGTATATAATCAGATGTGATGGCATAACGGACCTATTTCTGCCTCACCGTTCAATTTTCGCTGCTATACAATACTTACCTTTTTTCGAAATCTCCGCATAAAAATACTAGAGGGATGAATCCCGACCGCATTTACACACGAGCAACGAGATGCCCGAAGGCTGATCCAATTTGGATCGACCTTCGGGTATTTGCTTTTAAAGAAAACTCTACGAAAACGTCAAAAACCAATATATTGATAACTGCCCCCACTTTTTCATTTGAAGTGGAGGCATTTTGTTATCTAAATCTCAAGAAAGGGGGTGATACCCATGCCGCTGAAAATTCCAATCCATCTGCGCAGTCAGATACGGGAGCTGATCCCGCGCTGCTGCAACCACATCGACGGGCACTGTCTGCTGCTGGGCGGACTGTGCGCACAGAAATTCTCTGAGTCCCGGATTGTATGCAAATACTTCCGGGACTTCGTTCTTCCGGTCGAACCGGAGCTGTGCAAAGAAATCATCCAGTGATTATTTAATGTAAAAGGAGAAAATCATGAAAACAATCGGAACCACCAAAATCATCGGGGTCGATCATGGTTACGGCAACATGAAAACCGCCAACCATTGCTTCCCCACCGGAATCGCCGGCTATGACAGCGAGCCTTTATTTACGAGGGATATGCTGGTCTACGACGGACGATATTATCTCATCGGCGAAGGCCACAAGGAGTTTGTGGGCGAGAAATCGCAGGACGACGACTTCTACCTCCTGACGCTGGCGGCCGTCGCCATGGAGCTACACGACGAGGGGCTGACCGAGGCGGACGTCTTCCTTGCCGCCGGTCTGCCGCTCACGTGGACGGCGAACCAGAAGGAAGCCTTCGCGGCGTACCTCTCCCGGAACGAGGAGATTCGCTTTGTCTGGAAGAAGGTCGATTACCACATTCGCATCAAGGGCGTTCGGGTCTATCCCCAGGGCTTTGCCGCCATCGCAGAGAAGGCCGCTGCCATGGAGGGCGTCAACATGGTCGCCGACATCGGCAACGGCACGATGAACGTGCTGTATATCTGCGACGGAAAACCGCTCTCCGGCAGGATGTTCACCGAAAAGTTTGGCACTCATCAATGTACCCTCGCCGTGCGGGAGGCATTCCTCCGGCAGACGCAGCGGGAGATTGACGATTACACGATCAATCGAGTGCTGCGCGCCGGCAAGGCGAACATCGCCTCTGCCGATCTGAAGATCATCCGCAGTGTGGCGGCTGCCTATGTGCAGGACATCTTCCGCAGGCTCCGTGAGCATGGCTACGACGAGAGCACCATGACGCTCTACATCACGGGCGGAGGCGGCTGTCTGGTGAAAAACTTCTATCGGTTCAATGCCAACCGCGTGATCTTCGTGGACGATATCTGCGCTGCTGCCAAGGGCTACGAGTTCATGGCGGAGCTGCAGATGCAGGAGGGGCTCATCCCGTGAAGGAGTACCGCCTCAACGTACGCTTTCGGCTGGATGACGATGACCAGCGCAGAGCGGCGGAGTTCCTGGAGCATCTGGATCGGAAGCAATATGGTTCCCGAAACGCCTTCGCAGTGAGCGCGATCTGCGCCTTCGTGGAGCAGATTTTGGACGGGAACCCCAACGCCGCGCTGCTGGG
>JAZQDI010000062.1:0-4260 GCA_045546715.1 Oscillospiraceae bacterium
CGGCCTGCAATATGGCATGTTTGAATTTGCTCAAATTGACACAGAGCAAAGGCTGATTATATCCAAGAAGCGGCGCAGGATGCCGCCCGAAAAAGTGTAACCCATGTTGTTGGACAAAGTGTTACCTATGTAGGCTTGACAGAGGACGCCGGCCCCTACGAATCGGAAGTCAAAAAGCCTCGCAGAGTTCGCCGCTCGGAAGCGGCGAAACGATTAAATCCGTTTTTGTCGGTGCTTCGCCCCGATAAAAACACCCTGAGACTCGCCCCCGGCGAGTCCTCGCGCCGACCAACCGAAGGGCGATGCAGCGCGAGTATCCCTCGACTCGAATGCCTGCATTCGAGTTGAATTAATCGACGTACACTCTCGGCACACGATGGCTCACCGCGCAGAGGAGTTCATAGGAAATGGTGCCCGCCTTTTCCGCCTGCTCGGTGGCAGTCGGGTCCTTGCCGAAAACGGTGGCGACGTCGCCGACCTTGACATCCGGAAGGTCTGTCACGTCGATCATGCACATGTCCATGCAGATTCTGCCGACCTGGCGGGCGCGGTGACCGCGGATTTTGACATCGATCTTGCCGGACAGCTCGCGCAGCAGCCCATCGGCATAACCCACGGGGATGACGGCCAGACGCATGTCCCGGTCGCAGGTGAAGGTGCGGCCATAGCTGATTGTGTCGCCCTTGCGGTGGGTCGTGATCTCGCAGACGCGGCTGCGCAGCTGCATGGCCGGGCGGAGGTCAAAGCCGTTTTGCTCCGCGCCGGGATAAAGCCCGTAGAGAAGCAGACCCGGACGCACCATGTCGAGCGACATCTCAGGATAGTTGATGACCGCGCCGCTGTTGGCACAGTGGCGCAGGCGGAATTTCCGACCGCTGCGGCGCTCCAGCTCGCCAATCACGCGCGTGAACCGCTCAAACTGCAGATCATTAAAGGGATCGCCCGGCTCATCGGCCACGGCCATATGCGTGAAGATGCCGGAGACGTCCAGATTCGTCAGCTCCATGGCGGAGAGTATGTCATCCAGACGCGTCAGATCCATGGCGTCGAAGCCGGTGCGGCCCATGCCGGTCTCCAGCTTGAGATGGGCCTTGAGCCGGTGCTCCGTGCCGGCGAGATGGCGGTTGAGCCGCTCAGCATAGTCCAGCGAGCTGATCGACTGCGTGACATCGAGCTCCACCAGATCCACGGCGATATTCGCAGGCTGCGGGCTCAGAAGCAAAATCTCCGTCGAGATGCCGGCGGCGCGGAGCTCCTCCGCCTCGTCATAGTTGTTCACCGCAATCCAGCGGCAGCCAAGCTGCTGCAGCAGCTGCGCCACGCGCACCGCGCCATGGCCGTAGCTGTTGGCCTTGCAGATGCCCAGCAGCTCACAGCCCTCCGGCAGATGGGAGCAGATCTCCCGATAATTGTGCTCCAGGGTACTGAGACTGATCTCCACCCAGGTTCGAATCGTCCGATTCATTTTCTGTTTCCTTCTCTTTCAAATTCCATTTGGTGACACGGAGGCGCACCGCCGTCCGCCCATCGGCAATGAGCTCGGCAGATGAGAGCGCGCCCTCGGGTGTGAACCACGCGCGAAGCGCGAGGTCATCCTCCGGAAGAAACTGCGCGATGAGCGCGTCCCCCTCCCGCCAGACGAGATCCAGATGCGCCGTGCGCAGAATGTCCAGCGTTTTGGGCAGCGCGGACAGCGCCGTGACGCCCTCGGTCTCGCGCAGCGGCACCACCAAACCGTCAAACCGGAGCTCGCCGTCCGGCCCGATACGCGCCGTAACGCCGGAGAGCAGCTCCGGCGCGCGCACCGTGACGACGGGGCCTTCGTCCGTTTCGGCGCAGGAGAGCGTGAACGAATCCGACTCTCCGGCGATGTCGGCGGTGACCTCCGCCTCATATTCCACGGTCGACTGCGCAAGCTGCTGCCGAATGGCTTCCGCTTTGCTGTTTTCGTCTTCGGACGCGGCGCAGCCCACGAGTCCGAGCGAGAGTATCAGGAGTGCAGCAACATAGGCTTGCCGCATGCTTTGCTCCTTTATTCAGTCATTCCTTTCCGCAAAATCAAAGCACCCGCTTTGATTTTGCCTGCGCAAGTCAATTAGACGACATTTGTTTGGTGGCTTCCGCCAGCGCTTCGATCAGGTCGGTGGGGTTCATGCCGTATTCGCCGAGACGCTCGGCGCAGATCGTGCCTGCCAGACCGTGCGCCCAGACGGCAGTCTCCGCCGCGCGCTCCGCCGGCAGCTGGCACAAAAACGCAGCAAGCACGCCCGCAAGCACATCACCGCTGCCGCCCTTGGCCATGCCGGGCGTGCCGACACGCAGGATCGTGCTCTCCCCGTTCGGATGGGCGCAGATCGTCTCCATGCCCTTTCGGATCACGGTGCAGCGGTGCGCTCTGGCAAACTCCTTTGCTTCCTCCAGGCGGCTCTTTCCGCGCGTTTCGCCGAAGAGGTGCGCAAACTCGCCGTCATGCGGCGTGAGATAAACCGGGGACTTGGCGCGGTTGAGCAGAGACAGATCGCGCGACACGGCAAAGATCGCGTCCGCGTCGATGACGAGAGGACACTCCGCCGCGCGCACCGTGGCGCGGACCAGGCGGAACAGTTCCTCCGACCGGCCCATGCCGGGGCCGATCACACAGACGTCACACTTTTTCATCTCATGCATAATGCGGTCAAACGCATCCTGAGAGAGCTTGCCGTCCCGATCCGGGAGCGGAAACGGCATGGCCTCATCGTTTTTGACGGCGGTAATCGTATAAATCGACTGGGGCACCCCGATATAAACCAGTCCTGCGCCCGCGCGCACAGCGGCCTTGGCGCAGAGCGTGGGCGCGCCGGTATAGCCAACGCTGCCGCCGATGACGAGCACGCGGCCATAATCGCCCTTGTGTGTGTCCGGCAGGCGCTTGGGAAGCGTCTGATAAAGTTCACTCATTCCAATTCACTCATTTCATGATAATATGACAATTTATTATACCTCCTTTCGAAAGCAGAGTCAATTTTAAATCAGAGCTGGGAACACTTGCTTTTTTGGGAAAACTGTGTTATATATAATCCGTTATTGATTCTATGGCGATGAACGGGAAAATAGCACATCCCGATCCGCAGCAGAGAGAGACGCCGCCGGCTGAAAGCGTCTTGCGGAGCGCGTGCTTGGTTCGCCCGCGAGCTCCGGCCAATCCCCGGCGGGTCCGCCCGTTACAGCGAAAGAGTGCGATGCGCAAGCATCGAATTCGGGTGGTACCGCGGAAGAATGCCTTTCGTCCCTGTGTGGACGGAGGGTTTATTTTTTTGTTTGAAATTATTTTTGATAAGGAGTTGCAACCATGAAAAAAATGCTCCAAGACCTGCGGGAGGCGTCTGTGAAGGCCATTCTCGGCGCGGCCGATCCCCAGGCGCTGGAAGCCCTTCGCATTCAGTATCTGGGCAAGAAGGGCGATCTGACAAAGCTGCTGAAAATGATGGGCAAGCTCGACCCCTCTGAGCGTCCCGCCATGGGCCAGCTGGCAAACCAGGTGCGCGCAGAGGTGGAAAACGCCCTCAATCAGCGCAAGGAAGAGCTCAGCGCCATGCTGCTCGAGCGCAAGCTCGCAAGCGAGGCGCTGGATGTGACGATTCCCGGCAAGGCGACGCAGATCGGTCACAAGCACCCCATGTACGTCGTGCTCGACGAGATCAAGGACATTTTCATCGGCATGGGCTTCGAGATTCTCGACGGCCCGGAAATTGAGCAGAGCGACTATAACTTCACCAAGCTCAACACCGACGAGGGTCACCCCGCGAGAGAGTGGTCCGATACCTTCTATCTCACAGAGGACAGCAGCATCCTCCTGCGCACGCAGACCAGCCCCATGCAGGTGCGCGCCATGGAGACCAAGGATCTGCCGATCCGCATGCTGGCCCCCGGCCGCGTCTACCGCAAGGACGAGGTGGACGCCACCCACTCCCCCATGTTCCATCAGATCGAGGGCATGGCTATCGATAAGGGCATCACCATGGCTGACCTGAAGGGCACCCTGAATCTGGGCATGCCGAAGCTGTTCGGCGAGGGCACCGTCACCCGCTTCCGCCCCCACCACTTCCCCTTCACCGAGCCCTCCTGCGAGATGGGCGTTCAGTGCCACAAGTGCGGCGGCATTGGCTGCCCCACCTGTAAGGGCGAAGGCTGGATCGAGGTACTGGGTGCCGGTATGATCCACCCCCGCGTTCTGGAGATGGCCGGCATCGATACCGAAGTCTACTCCGGCTGGGCCTTCGG
>JAZQDI010000063.1:0-11415 GCA_045546715.1 Oscillospiraceae bacterium
GATGTTCGAGGTACTGGAGTACGACTATGAGACGCTCCATAAGCGCATGCGCGAGCAGGCCTTCCTGAATGCGGGACTGCGCATTTCCATCACGGATGAGCGCCCGCACCGCAACGAGGACGGCAGCTATGCCGACCCCGTTTCCGAGTCCATGTACTATGAGGGCGGCATCCGCGAGTTCGTGTCCTTCATCAACAAAAATAAGGCCGCGCTGCACGAGAGCGTCATCTATGTCTCCGGCAAGCGCGAGGACTCCGAGGCCGAGATCGCCCTGCAGTATAACGACAGCTACAACGAGAATATTGTCTCCTTTGCCAACAACATCCACACGCCCGAGGGCGGCATGCACGAAACCGGTTTCAAGACGGCGCTTACCCGTGTGCTGAATGCCTACGGTAAGAAGAGCGGCGTACTCAAGGAGGGCGATTCTCTCTCCGGTGAGGACTGCCGCGAGGGCATCACGGCGATCATCTCCGTCAAGCTCACGAATCCCCAGTTCGAGGGCCAGACGAAGGCCAAGCTCGGCAACTCCGAGATGCGTACGCTCGTCGACAGCATCATGCAGGAGCGGCTGACGGATTTCTTTGAGGAAAATCCCGCTGTCGCAAAGGCGATCCTGGACAAGGCGCTCACGGCGTCCCGTGCGCGCGAGGCTGCGCGAAAGGCGCGCGAGCAGGTGCGCCGCAAGACGGGCCTGGACTCCGGCCAGATGCCGGACAAGCTGCAGGACTGCAACGAGCGCGACCCGAGTCTCTGCGAGATCTATATCGTCGAGGGCGATTCCGCTGCGGGCTCTGCCATCCAGGGCCGTGACAGCCGATTCCAGGCGATCCTCGCCATGTGGGGCAAGATGCTGAACGTCGAAAAAGCGCGCGCCGACAAGATTTACGGCAACGATAAGCTCTATCCGCTCATCATGGCGCTCGGCGCCGGTATCGGCGATGAGTTCAACATCGAAAAGCTGCGCTATCACAAGATCATCATCATGGCGGATGCCGACGTCGACGGCGCGCACATCCGCACGCTGCTGCTCACGTTCTTCTTCCGCTATATGCGCCCGCTGATTGAGAATGGGTACGTTTATTCTGCCGTACCCCCGCTCTATAAACTCTCGCGCGGCAAGCAGCAGCGCGTCGCCTATTCCGACGGTGAGCGCGACCGCGTCAGCGCGGAGATGCGTGGTGACAACCCGAACGCGAAGGTCGACATCAGCCGCTATAAGGGCCTCGGTGAGATGGACCCGCACGAGCTGTGGGAGACCACCATGGACCCCGAGCGCCGCACGCTGCGCCGCATCACGCTCGACGACGCCGTCGCGGCGGACCAGGTCTTCACGGTGCTCATGGGCGAGGAGGTCGCCCCGCGCCGCGAATGGATTGAATCCAATGCACAGTACGTCGGCAATCTGGACATTTAAGGGAGGCGAGACCAGATGGCACACAACAGAAGCTATAAGCCGGAGGATATCGCGTTCCCCGACCAGAAGATCACAGAATCCGAGCTCGTGCGCGAAATGCAGACAAGCTATATCGACTATGCCATGTCCGTCATCGTCGGACGTGCGCTGCCGGATGTGCGTGACGGCCTCAAGCCCGTGCACCGCCGCATCCTTTACAGCATGTTTGAAAGCGGCCTGACGCACTCCAACCCCTTCAAAAAGTGCGCCACCGCCGTCGGCGATGTGCTCGGTAAATATCACCCGCACGGTGACGCGTCGGTGTATGACGCGCTTGTGCGTCTGGCGCAGGACTTCTCCATGCGCTATCCGCTCATCGACGGGCACGGCAACTTCGGTTCCGTCGACGGCGACCCCCCGGCTGCCTACCGTTATACCGAGGCGCGCATGAGCCGCATCTCCGACGAGATGCTCCGCGATATCGAAAAAGAGACGGTCGACTGGGACCCCAACTTCGACGAGACGCGCAAGGAGCCGAAGGTGCTGCCCAGCCGCTTCCCGAATCTGCTCGTGAACGGCTCGAACGGCATCGCCGTCGGCATGGCGACGAACATTCCCCCGCATAATCTCACTGAGGTCATCAACGCCTGCATCTGCGTGCTCGAAAACCCGGACGCCGGCGTGTTCGATCTGATGGAGCACATCACCGGCCCCGACTTCCCGACGAAGGGCATCATCATGGGCCGCATGGGCATCCGCGCGGCCTACGCCACCGGCCGCGGCAAGGTCACGGTCCGCGCGCGCACGGAGTTTGAGGAATACGGCCGCGACCACCGCACGCGCATCATCGTGACGGAACTTCCCTATCAGGTGAACAAGCGGCAGCTTCTCAAAAACATCGCCGATCAGGTGCGCGAAAAGCGTCTCGAGGGCATCAGCGATCTGCGCGACGAAAGCGACCGCAACGGCATGCGCATGGTCATTGAGCTCAAGCGCGACGCAAACCCGCAGGTGGTCTTAAACCGCCTCTTTGCGCAGACGCAGCTGCAGTCGAGCTTCTCGATCATCATGCTGGCCCTCGTGAACAACCAGAGCCAGCCGAAGATTCTGAATCTGCGACAGATTCTCGACGAGTATCTCACCTTCCAGGAGGACGTCATCACCCGGCGCACGCAGTATGATCTGAAAAAAGCGCTCGAGCGCGAGCATCTGCTCAAGGGTCTGCTCATCGCGCAGGACAATATCGACGAGGTTATCCGCATCATCCGCTCCAGCTATGACGACGCCAAGCAGAACCTCATGGATCGCTTCGGTCTGGACGACATTCAGGCGCAGGCAATTCTCGACATGCGTCTCAAAGCGCTGCAGGGTCTCGACCGAGAGAAGCTGCAGAAGGAGTTTGACGATCTGGAGGTGCGCATTGCCTACTTCCGTGAGCTGCTCGCAGACCCCGAGAAGATCAAGGGCGTGCTGAAAGACGAGCTCATCGCCATCCGCGACAAATACGGCGCACCGCGCGTGACCGAGATTCAGGACGTGGAGGATGAGATCGACATTGAGGATCTCATCGAGGAGGAGCAGTGCGTCTACACGCTGTCCCACGCGGGCTACATCAAGCGCGTTCCCGCCGACGAATATACCGCGCAGCGGCGCGGCGGCAAGGGCGTGCGCGGTCAGGCGCTGCGCGAGGAGGACTATATTGAGACCGTCTTCACCGCCTCGACGCATGACTACATTCTCTTCTTTACGAACAACGGCAAGGCCTATCGCCGCAAGGGCTATCAGATCCCGGAGGGCAGCCGCGCAAGCAAGGGCACGAACATCGTGAACGTCATCCCGGTCGAGCCGGGCGAGCGCGTGAGCGCCATGCTCCACTTCCGCGAGACGGACGAGGAGAGCTTCCTCTTCTTCTGCACGAAAAACGGCACCGTCAAGCGCACAGCGGTCTCCGCCTTCAAGAACATCCGCAGCAACGGTCTGCGTGCGCTGAATCTCGATGAGGGCGACGAGCTTGTGAACGTCATGGGCACGACGGGCGAGGATAAGATCCTGCTCGCCACGCGCGGCGGTCTCGCCATCTGCTTTGCCGAGACGGATGTGCGCTCCATGGGCCGCCAGGCGACGGGCGTTCGCGGCGTCACGCTGCGCGAGGGCGACTGTGTCATCGGCGCGGAGGTCGCGCGCGAGGGGATGCAGGTTCTGTCCATCACCGAAAACGGCTACGGCAAGCGCACCGCCATGGAGGAATACCTCCGCGGCGACGAGGTGCAGCGCCGCGGCGGTAAGGGCCGCAAGAGCCACAACGTCACCGACAAGACCGGCCCGGTCGCGGCCATGAAGCTTGTGACCGGAACGGAGGATCTGCTCAGCGTCTCGGACGACGGCACGCTCATCCGCAGCCCGATTGCGGGCATCAGCGTGACCGGGCGCTCCACGCAGGGCGTGCGCGTGATGCGCGTGCAGGAGGGCTCCAAGCTCATCTCCGTCGCGCTTACGGAGCACGCGGAGGAAGCCGAGGCTGAGCCTGTGGAAGCCGAAGTAAGCGCAGAGGCCCCGGCGGAGACTCCGGAAGCATGAAAAACGTGACCATCTATACCGACGGGGCCTGCTCGGGAAACCCGGGCCCCGGCGGCTGGGCGGCCATTCTGCGCTACGGCGCGCATGAAAAGGCCATCTCCGGCGGAGAGGCGCAGACGACAAACAACCGCATGGAGCTTCTCGGCGCGATCAGCGCGTTGCAGCTTCTCAAAGAGCCGTGCGCGGTCGATCTCTATACCGACAGCCAGTATCTCGCAAACGCGATCAATCAGGGCTGGCTCAAGGGCTGGAAGGCCAAGGGATGGCGCCGCAAGGACGGCCCGCTGAAAAACCCCGATCTCTGGCAGACGCTCGATGCGCTGCTGCAGACGCACGACGTGACCTTCCACTGGGTGAAGGGCCACGCCGAGAACGAATACAACAACCGCTGCGACGCCATGGCGGTCGCGGAGCGGGAGAAATTCGCATAAAAGAACAGGCAGGCTGCCGGTCGGCAGCCTGCCTCTTTGCATGTATGGTTTTTTATCGTAGGGGACGGCGTCCTCTGTCCCTGTGGCTGGATGCCTGCTGTTCCCGCCGTGTGAAGAATAAAAATTGAAGAGTGGAGTGTTCGTTATCTCCACTCTCCAAGTTCCACGCTCATTTATTATTTCTTCTCTCCTCCATCTTTTTGAGGAACTCCTCGCCGTAGCCGTAGTGCTCCACAACGTAGTCGAGATCCTTGTCGCCGCGGCCGGAGAGATTCACCAGCACGGAGCCGGTGATACCGGTGCGGGCGAGCTTCACAGCGTGGGCCAGCGCGTGGCTGGACTCAATGGCGGGGATGATGCCCTCGTGGCGGGACAGGAGGAAGAGCGACTCAATGGCCTCCTCGTCGTCAATGGTGGTATACTGCACGCGGTTCATGTCGTGCAGCAGGGCGTGCTCCGGACCTGCAGCGGGATAATCAAGGCCGCTGGCATTGGAATAAACCGGAGCGGGATCGCCCTTTTCGTCGGCGAGCATGATGCTGTTAAACCCGTGCATGACGCCTTCCGTGCCGAAATTGATCGACGCCGCGTGGTCGCCGAGCGCCGGGCCGCGTCCGAGCGGCTCCACGCCGACGAGCTCCACGGGATCGGCCAGAAACGGCGTGAACATGCCGATAGAGTTCGACCCGCCGCCCACACAGGCGACGACCTGATCCGGCAAATGACCGGTCATGTCGAGAAACTGGGCTCTGGCCTCCTCGCCGATGCAGTACTGAAAATCGCGCACCATGAGCGGGAACGGGTGCGGGCCCGCGGCGGTGCCGATGCAGTAGATCGCGTCCTTGTATTCCTTGGCGTAGGCGGCGAAGGCCGCGTCCACCGCCTCCTTGAGCGTTTTGAGTCCGAAGGAGACGGGAATAACGTTCGCGCCGAGCATTTTCATGCGCGTGACGTTGGGCGCCTGCTTGGCGATGTCCACCTCGCCCATATAAATGTCGCACTCCATGCCGAAGTACGCCGCCGCCGTCGCGAGGGCGACGCCGTGCTGACCGGCGCCGGTCTCGGCGATGAGCTTTTTCTTGCCCATGAACTTGGCCAGCAGTCCCTCGCCCATGCAGTGATTGAGCTTGTGCGCGCCGGTGTGGTTCAGATCCTCGCGCTTGAGATAGATCTGCAGCCTGCCCAGATGGTTCGAGAGATTCTGGCAGTGATACACCGGGGTGGGTCTGCCCTGAAAATCCTTGCGGATGCGGCGCAGCTCGTTGATAAACTGTGCGGACTGGGCGATGGTGTAATAGCCCTCGGCGTACTCGTTGAAGGCCTTGATCAGCTCGGGGTCCTCGAGGAAGTTGCCGCCGTACTTGCCGAACCAGCCGTCCGCCGTGGGCTGTTCCTTGAGGTAGTTGTCAAAATCTCTGTATTTGTTCATGGTTATTCCCCTTCAAATATTTGGTGATTAATCAATTTTACCACACATTGGTTTTCCGTGCAACAGACAGTCGCTCCGGCTCAGTATTCCACGCTCTGCAGCGTGAGCCCCTTTGCCGGGGCGGTCTTTCCGGCGCGGGAGCGGTCCTTTGCGTCGAGAATGGCTGCCATCTCTTCCGGCGCGCGCTCATGCAGTCCGACCTCCAGCAGCGTCCCTGTGAGGATGCGCACCATGAGATAGAGAAAGCCGTTTCCCGTGAAAACAAGGCGAAGCTCTTCCCCGTTTCTCTGAAGGTCGATGGCGTCTATGCGCCGCACGGCGGATTTTTTCATGCGGGCGCCGCAGAAGCTGGTGAAGTCATGCTCCCCGCACAGTGCCTCTGCCGCCGTGCGCATGGCGGTCTCGTCGAGCGGGCGCGGCTCGGTAAGACGATATCGGCGCTCGAACACATCCGGCGCAGCGCTGTTCCAAATCCGGTAGACGTAGGTTTTCCGCCGGCAGTTGAGCCGGGCGTGAAAGCGCGGCGCGGCCTCCGCGAGTGAAACGGCGCCAATGTCACCCGGCAGCGCAGCGCGCAGCGCGGAGAGAATTTCCTCCGGGGAAAGCGTCGTCTTTGCCCGGAAAGAGGCAACCTGCGCCTGGGCATGAACGCCCGCGTCCGTGCGCCCGGAGCCGGCAATCTCCACCGGCTGGGCGAGAATGGCTGAGAGCGCGGCCTCCACCTTTCCCTGAATGGTGTCGGGTGTGTTGCCCTGCCGCTGCCAGCCGTTATAGCGCGTTCCGTCATAGCACAGGGTCAGTCGATAATTGGGCATGTTGCGCCTCCAAACGTTGGTTTTCCCTGAGTTTACCGCATTTTTCCGTGATGTGCAAGACAGAGCGTTTTGCAGGCAACAGACTGTCAGCAAAATGTTTAAAAACTTTTAACTGAATTCTAAGAAAGGGAGGCTATAATAGAGTTAACTGAGCGACTCAGGAGGTGTTTTCCATGTCTTTTGCTCTGGTTACGGATACGTCCGCCAATCTTCCCGTCTCTTATCTGGAGGCCAACGATGTGCAGGCGATCCCGTTTTCTTTTTTCATCAACGATGAGGAGCATACCTGTCCCGGCCCCGATGTGTTTGACGGCGAGGCGTTTTACAAGCATTTGTCTGACGGCGGCGAGGTGAAAACCACGCTTATCAACGCCCAGAAGTATGAGGATTTCTTCCGCCCCTATCTGGAGGCAGGGCGTGATCTGCTCTATGTGGGCATGTCTTCGGGTATCAGCAGCTCCATGAATATGGCGACGATGGCAGCCCGCGAGCTGCAGGAGGAATTTCCGGATCGGAAAATCGTGATTTTCGACGCGATGACCGCTTCTCTGGGCGAGGCCATTTTCGTGCGCGCGGCGGTGCGCCGCCGCAATGAGGGTATGAGCCCCGGCGAGACCGCAGCTCAGCTGATTGCGCTGCGCAGCCACGTCTGCTCCTATCTCACGGTGGGCGATCTCATGTTCCTGCGCCGCGGCGGCCGTGTTTCGAACGTGGCGGCGATCATCGGAACCGTGCTCGGCGTGAAGCCCCTGCTGCACGAGGAGGGCGCGAAGATTGTGGCCTATGGAAAGACCAGAGGCAGAAAAAAAGCCCTGCGCGCGCTGGCGGACGAATGTCTTGACCGGTTGGAGGAGAGCCCGGACCAGTGCGTATCCATTGCGCACGGCGGCTGCGAGGAGGACGCGGTCTATGTGGCCGATCTCATCCGAGAGGGCAAGCCCGGCATCGAGATCGAGATGGAAATTTACGAGCCGGTCACTGGCTCCTACGTCGGCCCCGGCACGGTGGCTCTGTTCTTTGTGGGACGCAAGCAATGAACTTCAAAAAACTCGAAAAAATCAGCGGTGGAGCCTTCCTCCACCGCTATGATATTACCTATGCAGACGAGGCGGGCCGCGGCTGCACCTATGAGATGGTGAGCCGGGACCCCTGTCTTGATTCCTATGAAAAGCTGCGCGCGCACCGGCCGGACGCCGTTGTCATGGCGCTGACCGACCGGGCAAACGAACGGTTTGTGCTGATTCATGAGTTTCGGCTGGAGCTGGGACGGCGCATTTACGGGCTGCCCGGCGGTCTCATCGACCCGGGCGAGACGCCGGAGGCAGCTGCGCGGCGCGAACTGCGCGAGGAGACCGGGCTGGAGCTGGTGGAAATCCGGGAGGTGCTCCCCTCTGCCGCCTGCGCCGTGGGAATCAGTGACGAGCAGACCGTGAGCGTACTCGGCGTGGCAGAGGGCGAGCTTCACCCCGCCCCGGGCGAGGATACGCAGGCGCGCTGGTATACCCGCGAGGAGATCCGGCGGCTTCATGAGACGGACATGTTCGGCTCCTGGGCTCTGGCCTACAGCTGGATGTGGGTAAACGGCAAATGGTAAAAAGACAAGAAACACCGGGTTGGACTATAGATCCAATCCGGTGTTTTACTGCAGAACCTCTATGAAAGCAGAATCAAGCGCCCACGTGCGCTTGATTTTTATGCTCTCCGTGTGATAAAATACAGAAAACATTTTCTGGAGGTGAACGAAGTGGCAAACGGTGACAGTTGCGGGTTAAGCGGGCCCGGACGACGATGTGCGCAGGATGGCGCAAGTCGGCACTTTTTGCCGCCTGCGCTTGCCTGAATTTCGTCTGTCCGTGTATATGCGCGTGCGTGTACACGGGTTTTTTGCGCCCATTTTAACCGCACGTCTCGAAAAACAAAAAGAAACGGTGGTTGAAGGTATGGAAAACAAAGAGATTTTGACAGTGGCCGGGACAAAGCCGGATTATGCAGCGGAGATTTTGGAGATCCTTCGCAGCAACGATGCGCCGAAGGTTGTGATGCGCCGGCTGGAGGACTATCACGGCAGCGATATCGCGGATGTACTCCCGAAGCTGACGGAAGCAGAGCGGAAAAAAATCTTCCGCGCCTGCGCACCGGAGCTTCTGGCGGATCTGTTTGAGCATTTGGAGGACGATGAGGCAGGCGCATTCTTTGGAGAGCTGGATCTGAAAAAAGAGGCGGCGGTCATCGCTGCGCTGGACACGGACACCGCCGTGGAGATCCTGCGCTGTGTGGATCGGGAAAAACGGGATCTGATTCTGGGTCTGCTTTCGGATGATCTCCGCCGCGAAATTCGTCTGATTGCCTCTTTTGACGATGACGAGATCGGCAGCCGCATGACGACAAACTGCATCGTCATCCAGGAAGATATGACGATTAAGCAGGCCATGAGCGAGCTGGTGCGGCAGGCGGAGGAAAACGACAACATTGCCACGATCTTCGTCGTGGACGAACAGGATGAATACTGCGGCGCCGTAGATCTGAAGGATTTGATCATAGCCAGAAAAGAAACGCCGCTGGAGGAGCTCATTGTCGCATCCTTCCCCTATGTTTACGCGACCGAACAGACGGCGGACTGCATCGAACGGCTGAAGAATTATTCGGAAAACAGCATCCCCGTGCTGGACGACCGGAACAAACTGCTTGGTGTGATTACCTCGCAGAGTCTGATCGAAGCCGTGGACGATGAGATGGGTGAGGACTACGCCCGGCTTGCAGGCCTGACCGCGGAGGAGGATCTCAATGAAACGCTGACGGAAAGCATGAAGAAGCGGATGCCGTGGCTGCTGATTCTGCTCGGGCTCGGCATTGTGGTTTCCACGGTGGTTGGCGCCTTTGAAAAGGTCGTGGCACAGCTGACGCTGATCATGGCCTTCCAATCCCTGATTCTGGACATGGCAGGCAACGTGGGCACGCAGTCCCTCGCCGTTACGATCCGGGTTTTGACGGATGAAAACCTCACCCTCTCCCAAAAAGGGCGGCTCGTATGGAAGGAAATGCGAGTCGGTCTCTGCAACGGGCTGATTCTGGGCGTGATCTCCTTTGTGCTGGTCGGGCTTTATATCCGGCTGTTCAAGGGGCAGGCGCTGCTGTTCGCATTCTCGGTGTCCGGCTGCATCGGCCTCTCGCTCGTGCTGGCGATGCTTATTTCCAGCGCGGTGGGAACGCTCATCCCGCTCTTCTTCCAGAAAATCAAGGTCGACCCCGCAGTTGCCTCCGGTCCGCTGATCACGACAGTGAACGATCTGGTCGCTGTGGTGGCCTACTACGGACTGAGCTGGCTGCTGCTGTTAAATATTATGCACTTTGGCATGTGAGGGAATGGCCTGCAAGGAAAAACAAAAGTCCTGAAATCACAGAGATTTCAGGACTTTTTCGTGTACGGCCATGGTTTCAGACATTTACCGCTCAAAGAGCCGGATGACGAAGGCTTTGAACCAGCCGAGCCGGATGTTATAGGGATGCTCCCGGAAGGGAACCGCGCCATAGGTGAGCCCGAAGAGTATTGTGGAGGGATGGGTGAACTCCCGGAAGCCCCAGACGCCGTGGTAGGCGCCCATGCCGGAGTGTCCGGTGCCGCCGAAGGGCGCGCCTTTCACCAGCATCTGCATGCACACCTCGTTGATGCAGCCCACGCCGTACTGCTGGCTGCTCATGACCTGCTGAGCCCAGCTGCGGTCTCTGATGAAGAGATAGAGCGCGAGACCGTGCTCCCGCTGAGAAATGATGTCCAGCACCCGATCGATCTCCGCATCCGGGAAAGGCGCCACGGGCAGCACGGGATAAAAATGCTCCCGCATGACCACTTCCTCCTCAATCCCGATGGGATAGAGAATCGTCGGCGCGAACCGCAGAGTGGTTTCGTCCCCGTATCCGCCATAGATGATGCGGTCATGGTACTGCTCTGCTGTGGCGGCGCACTTGTCATAAGCCGTACGGCTGATCAGATGCGGGTATTCCCCACTTTTCAGGGCGTCCGGACCGATCTGCTTTTCAAAGGCGGCCTTCAGCTCTTGGAGAAACGCCTCCGCCACCTCTTCGGCAACCGCGATCTGGTTAATGCCGATACAGATCTGTCCGCTGTTGAGGAGCTTGAAAAAGGCGATCTTTCGCGCAGTGTCCTTCAAATTCGCGTCCTTGCGGACGATGCACCAGTTGCCGTTTTCGCCGCCCAGCTCCAGCGCCGTGGAGGTCAGATGACTTGCTGCCTGCCGGAGGACGTGCGCCCCGACCTTTGGGGAGCCGGTATAGAAAATCTTGTCAAACCGCTCGCTGAGGCAGAAATCCGCCGCATCGTGGCCGCCGTCAATGACCGTGACATATGCTGGATCGGCTCATGACCCAAATGGCCGAGCGTGAAGACGTTACTGAGCAGCTAAAAGCAGAAGACCAAATGTCGTGGGTGCAGCATATGAACAGCATCCGCCATCGCACAGAGGAAATAGTACGAAAAGAGCTGATTGAAAGCTGAATCAACGAAGCAAAAAGCCCTGAAATCGATGAGATTTCAGGGCTTTTCAGTGGGTACGAATGTAGATAACGGACTTGGTTTTACAAGCAGAGAACAGGCAATCAATAAGAGTCAAAACGGCTTTATTCAGCTTATATTGTATGCCTCAGCTGCTCAGGACTGTAATCACCATCGGCGAGAGATCGGCTTGGCGGATTCGTTCCAGATCTGCCTCCATCACCGGCTGGCCTTTGGAAACGGTCTCACCTTCCACG
>JAZQDI010000064.1:0-19919 GCA_045546715.1 Oscillospiraceae bacterium
GTTCCATTTGGAATGTATCAGATTTGGTCTTTCTGAAAAATCGCCATAGACAAACATCCCGTGCCTTTCATCGGCACGGGATGTTTAATTCTTTTGTAATCACACCACGCGGACGCGGATGACCTCCGGGATGGCGCGGATGCCCTCGACCTGCTCGGGCGTGAGGTCCCCGTTGAGATCGATCATGGCATAGGCATATTCGCGGTACGCCTTGTTGATCATGTTGTCCACGTTCAGACCGGTGGAGCAGGCAATCTCCAGGAACTGATTGAGCATCTTCGGCTTGTTCTCATGGAGAATGCACAGACGGCGCACGCCCACGCGCTCAAGCGTGGCGTCCGGGAAATTGACGGAGTTTTTAATATTGCCGTTGGCAAGGTAGTCATACATCTCATGTGCCGCCATGACGGAGGATTTTTCCTCGCTCTCCGGCGTGCAGGCGCCGAGATGCGGCATGCAGACGATATTGTCGACGCCGATGAGCTTTTTGTTGGGAAAATCGGTGATATACTTCCCCACCCGACCGGAGGCAAGCGCCTCGAGCATGGCGTCGTCATCCACGACCTCGGCGCGAGATTCATTGATAACGCGCACACCGGGCTTCATCTTGTCAAAAGCGGCGGCATTGAGCATGTGCTTCGTGCTCTCAGTAAAGGGGACGTTGATGGAGATGTAGTCCGACTTCATGTAAATCTCATCCACATCCACGGCGTGCTGCACGCTGCGGCTGAGACGCCAGGCAGCATCCACAGAGAGGAAGGGATCATAGCCTATGACGTTCATGCCGAGCTTGACGGCGATATTTGCAATCAGAGACCCGATAGCGCCGAGACCGATGACGCCGAGCGTCTTGCCCGTGAGCTCCGGGCCGGAGAACGCAGCCTTGCCCTTTTCCACGAGGGCAGGGATCTCATCGCCCTTGTCTTTCAGGCTCTTGACCCAGTCGATGCTGCCGAGCACGTCGCGCGAGGACATGACCATGGAGCAGATAATGAGCTCCTTGACCGCCTCGGCGTTGGCGCCGGGGCTGTTGAAGACCACGATGCCCTTCTCGCAGCAAATGTCGAGCGGAATGTTATTCGTGCCGGCGCCGCTGCGGGCGATGCAAAGCAGACTGTCCCCAAAGGGATAGTCATGCAGATCCGCGCTGCGAAGCAGAATGCCCTGCGGGTCCTTGAGATCCTTGCCGACGGTGCAGCCGCGCTCTACGAGAGAGGCGATGCCGCGCTCGGCAATATGGTTCATAATTTGTATGCGAAAGTTTTTCTCATCCATGATGGCTGACCTCGAATTCTTTCAGATAATCAATGAGAGCGTCCACACCCGACATGGGCATGGCGTTATAAAGGCTGGCGCGCATGCCGCCGGCAACCCGGTGGCCCTTCAGATTAAGCAGACCGACCTTCGCCGCGCCGGACACGCACGCGGCGTCCAGCTCCGAAGACGCGGTGCGGAACGTGACATTCATGTCTGAGCGGGAGCCGGGCTGCGCGTTCGGGATAAAGAGCGCGCTGTTATCCAGAAAATCATAGAGCTTCGCAGCTCTCGCATGCTTGATCTGTTCCATGCCGGCGACGCCGCCCTGTTTCTCAAGCCACTGCAGCATGAGTCCCAGCATGTAGATACACCAGCATGGCGGCGTATTGAACATGGAGTCTTTGTCAATCATGCGCTGATAAGAGAGCATGAGCGGCGTATTGCTGCGCTCATGACCCGCAAGATCCCGGCGGATGATGACGACAGTGAGACCGGCGGGCGCCATGTTTTTCTGCGCCCCGGCGTAAATCAGACCATATTTCGACACGTCCACAGGCCGGGAGAGAATGTCAGACGACATGTCGCACACAAGGGGAACGCTGCCCGTCTCGGGGACATACTGCCACTCGGTGCCGTAAATGGTATTGTTTGCGCAATAGTGGAAATAGGCCGCGTTCGGATCGAGATCCAGCGCTGACTGCGCGGGGATGAACGTATGCCTGGCATCGGTCGTGTCTGCCGCGATATGAACGGAACCGAACTTCGCCGCTTCCTTCATCGCACTCGTGGAGAAATGACCGGTCACGGCATAATCCGCGCATCCGCCCTCCGGCAGGAGATTCAGCGGAACCATGGAAAACTGCGTGGAGGCGCCGCCCTGCAGGAAGAGAATCTCATGCGTATCGGGTACACAGAACAGTTCCTTGAAGCGCGCCTTCGTCTCATCAAAAATGGCGGCGTACTGCGCGCTGCGGTGGCTCATCTCCATGACAGACATGCCGCTGCCCTGATAATTCATCAGATCCATCTGCGCGCGCTGAAGCACTTCCTCCGGCATGACAGACGGGCCGGCGGAGAAATTATAAACCTGCTCGCGGTTCATGAACATCGACCTTTCGCGGAATTCATTCTTTTAAAGCGTTTAAATAGTAGCACGAATCAATGCAAGCGTCAAACAAGATTTCCCACAAGCATTTCGCCGGATACTCCGGTGATTTCGACATTTCGCACAAGGCCGCGCAGCGCATCTCCCTGCGCGAGAACGGAACAGTAATTTGTGCTGTGTCCGACCCAGCCTCCCTCCTGCTCTGTCTCGAAGAGAACGGAGAGCGTGCGGCCGATCTGCGCTGACAGGTATTGCGCACGCGTCTGATCCGCGGCCGCCTGTGCCTCATGGGCGCGGGAGGACTTGACGGCGGCAGTGAGCTGGTCGGGCATGGCGTCCGCCTTCGTGCTGGGGCGGCGGGAGTATGGGAAGACATGCACCTGAGAAAAAGCGATCTTCCGAAGGAAATCGAGCGTGGCTGCGTGGTCCTCCGGCGTCTCGCCCGGAAAGCCGGTGATCAGATCCGCAGTAAGCGCGCAGCCGGGAAAATGGGCTCTCAGCCGCTCGGTGACGGCGGTAAATGCCGCGGTGTCATATTTCCGGTTCATGCGCGCGAGCGTGCGGTCCGTGCCGCTCTGGAGCGAGAGATGGAAATGATCGCAGACCTGTCCCGTCGCCGCGATGGCGCGGCAAAAGTCCTCGGTGATGACTGTGGGCTCGAGCGAGCCGAGACGAATGCGCATACCCGGCGCCGCCCCAGCCGCCGCGATCACTGCCTCTGCAAGACCGGGCTTGCCCGGCAGATCCGCGCCATAGGACGCGATCTCAATGCCGGTGAGGACGAGCTCTCGATAGCCCTCGGCCGCAAGCGCAGCAGTCTGCGCAGTAATTTCCGCCAGCGGCAGAGAGCGAATGCGCCCGCGGGTATAGGGAATGACGCAGTAGGTGCAGAAATTATGGCATCCGTCCTGAATCTTGAGCATGGCGCGGGTTCGGCCGCTCGCCGCGCCGGCAGGCAGAGACTCAAACACGCGACGCTGAAACGGATCGTCCACAAAGGTGCGCAGCTGCCGCTCCTGCGCTGCTTTGAGAATGTCAGAGACAAAGGCGTGCTTATCGCCGCTGCCATGCACCACGTCCGCACCAATGGAAGCCGCATCCTCGGGAGAGAGCTGGCTCCAGCAGCCGCAGACCGCGGTCAGCGCACCGGGATGCTGCTCGCGCAGACGGCGGATCGTCTGACGGGATTTGCGCCCGCCCTCCGCCGTGACGGCACAGGTATTGACGATGATGAGATCGACCGGCTCTCCGTCTGCAGCGGGGACAACGCCCTGTTCCTGCAGCAGCGTCTCCACGGCCTGCGCCTCGTACTGGTTGACCTTGCAGCCGAGAGCGGTTATAATGTATCGCATGATTTTCACTCCATAAGAGGTATTGTTTCTATGATGTATTTTGACAACGCCGCCACCACCAGAGTCTGCCCGGAGGCTGCCGAGGCGGCGGTGAAGATGATGACAGAACAATTTGGAAATCCGAGCGCAACCTATAAGCTCGGACGCGACGCCAAGGCAGCCGTGGACGAGGCCAGAAAAAAAGTGGCCGCCGCACTGGGCTGCAAGGCAGAGGAGGTCTACTTTACCTCCTGCGGTTCGGAGGGCGACAACTGGGCGCTCATCTCCGGGGCACGGAGCATGAAGCGGAGAGGAAATCACATCATTTCCTCCGCCGTGGAACACGACGCCATCCGCAAAACGCTGGACGAGCTGGAAAAAGAGGGCTTTGAAATTACGCGCCTGACCCCTACACCGGACGGAAACATTACAGTTGATCAGGTGAAGGCGGCGCTGCGTCCGGACACGATTCTCGTGTCGCTCATGATGGTGAATAACGAGACCGGAGCAGTGACGGACATTGCCGCCGTCGCGCGGATGCTCAAGGCGGAAAAGAGTCAGGCGCTGCTGCATACCGACGCGGTGCAGGGCTTTTTGAAGATTCCCTTCCGGGCCGACAAGCTCGGCGCAGATCTCATCACGATCAGCGGGCACAAAATTCACGCGCCCAAGGGCATCGGCGCGCTCTATATCCGAAGCGGACTGAAGCTGCCGCCCTATATCCACGGCGGCGGCCAGGAAAAGGGCATCCGCGCGGGCACGGAAAACACGCCGGAGATCGCCGCCTTCGGCGCGGCATGCGAGGTGGGACAAAAGGCGATGGCCGAGGCCGTCGAGCGCATGACGGCGCTGCGGTCTCACGCGGCGGAGCGTCTCACATCGGAGCTCAATCCGGTGCAGCTGATCGGCGGCGGTGCGCCGCACATTCTCAGCGTCTCCCTCCCCGGCTGGCGCAGCGAGGTGCTCATGAGCTTTCTCGAAGCAAGAGAAATTTACACATCCAAAAGCTCCGCCTGCAAAAAGGGCGGGCGGAGCCATGTGCTGGAGGCCATGGGCCTTCCGGCAAAGGTGATTGACGGTGCGCTGCGCATCAGCTTCTCCCGGTACACGACCATGGAGGAAGTGGACGCACTCTGCGACGCACTCGCTGAGGCACAGAAATCACTTTTTCCGTCGCTTTGAAATTCTCCCCGGCTGCTTGCTCGTCTTTTTTTCAGGACGTTCCGGCGGCGGGGCGGAAACAAGCTTTTTCGTCTCCGGATCGATTCGCTCCAAATTCACATACGCCGCGGTCTCCGTTCGGAGGCCGCGTTTTTTCAGGCCGTGATTGATGAGAACCTCCGCGCCTGAATAGAGCACGGCGAAAACCGGCACGGCCAGCAGCATGCCCATAAAACCGAAGAGCCCGCCGCCCACGATGATGGCAAACATGACCCAAAAGCCGTTGACGCCGATGGAGCTGCCGAGAATCTTGGGGCCGATGATATTGCCGTCCAGCTGCTGCAGGACGAGGATGATAACGGCGAAAATCAACGCCTTAACAGGGCTGACAAGAAGAATGATCAGACCCGACGGAATCGCGCCGATGAAGGGGCCGAAAAACGGGATGATATTCGTGACGCCGACGATCACGCTGATGAGCACGACATAAGGCATCCGCGCAATGGAACAGACGATATAGCACAGCACGCCGATGATGAGCGAATCGACAATTTTACCGATGATGAAGCCGTTAAACACGCCGTCCACAAACTCAACGGCGCGGCGGATCTTCTCGGCGGTGCGAATGGAAAAGACGCTGTAAATCAGCTTGCGGCAGATGGCAGTGATGACCTCAACATTATAGAGCACGTAGCACGCTACAACAAAGCCGATGAGCACATTCAATATGCCGCGCAGGACCAGATACACGCCGGTCGAGACATTGGTGACAATCGTGCTGAGATTCGGCAGAACAACGCCTCTGGCCCAGTCGAGAACACTGTCGGACACATTGCCCGTGGCGGTCAGCAGCGCAGACTCGACATTGGGATAGTTTTCAAAAAAGCGCTGGATAAACCCATTGACCGTTTCAAAATAGTCCGGCGCGTTTGAGACGATGCTCTCAATACTGGTATAGACCTGCGGAATGACAATCCAGAGCAGGACCGTGATGAACAGCAGAGCCGCCGCAATGGAGAGAAGGACCGCGAGCACGCGTGCGGCGCGCTCGTTATTCCGCTTCGGCCACCAGCGGTCGAGCAGCGGCAAAAACAGCCTGTGCTGGAAAAACTTCGTCTCCGGCCAGAGAATGTAGGCAATCACGAGCCCCCAGATGATGGGGCTGAGAATGTGCAGCACACGGCTCAGCGCATCAAGAACCACACCGCCGTGCAGCAGGAACATATAAAACAGGATGGCGCCCGCAATCACGAAAAACGCCGTCACGCCCCACTTGATATATTCATTTTTTTCCCAGAATTGTTTCATGCTGCTCCCCGTTCTCCGCAGTCTTGCTTTCTTTTACTATATTCTACTATTTTTCCCCCGAACGGTCAACCGCACCGGAAGCACTCGAGAGTAGTATTTGCATCTTTCACGAAAAATTCACGAAATGGAAAGAATTTGTTTCGGTAGACATAACATGTTGAAAAAGTTGTTGAAAGTGTTGAAATCGAATCATTCTTTTTTCCTGTAAAGCAAAAGATCCGGAGCAATGCTCCGGATCTTTTGCTGTTTACTCGATGGCGAGGACGGTGTAGTCCTGATCCTCGACCGCCTGCTTCAAGACGGCGTCCGCCACATCGGCAGAGAGCGTGACGACGGCAGTGCCGGCGGTGTGGCTCACGGCGGCGGACTCGACGCCGTCAAGCTTCTCCAGCGTCTTTTTCACGCGGGCCTCACAGTGCTCGCACATCATACCTTCGATTTTCATGGTTTTCTGCATGGCTGCTTCCTCCTGTTTTGTGAATGATTCAAAATATTCCTCCGGGATGGTGATGGGATGGATTGCCTTGTCCCGGCTGGGGTCATGGAGATGAAAGAGATTGAGACGCAGGGCATTGGTGACGACCGTGAAGCTTGAGAGACTCATTGCCGCGGCGCCCACCATGGGATTCAGCTTCCAGCCCAGCAGCGAGATGAACACGCCTGCCGCGAGCGGAATGCAGATCACATTATAAAAGAATGCCCAGAAGAGGTTTTGATGAATATTCCGCAGCGTCGCACGGCTGAGCCGGATCGCAGCAGGCACATCGGTGAGTCGGCTGTGCATGAGAACGACGTCTGCCGCGTCAATGGCGACGTCGGTTCCGGCACCGATCGCGATGCCCATATCCGCGCGCGTGAGCGCAGGGGCGTCATTGATGCCGTCTCCCACCATGGCAACTGAGCCATATTCCTGCAGGGAAGCGACAACGCGCTCCTTTCCGTCTGGCATAACACCCGCAATCACATGGTCCACACCGGCCTCATCGGCAATGGCGCGGGCGGTTCTGGCGTTGTCCCCAGTAAGCATGAGCGTACGGATGCCCATGGCCTTGAGCTGAGAGATCGCCTCGCGGCTCTCAGGCTTGATGACGTCGGCCACAGCGATGACGCCGAGAAGTCTTCCGCCCAGCGCGAAGAGCAGCGGGGTCTTCCCCGCTTCTGCAAGGCGGTCCGCTTCCGACTGTACTTCGGAAGGTACAGGCACCTGAGACGAGACAAACTTCAAACTGCCGCCCAATACAGTCTGACCATTCAGCGCGGCAATGAGACCGTTTCCGGGCAGAGCCTGAAAATCCTGAATGTCCCCAGGCGTGAGCTCTTCTTCCTCTCCGCGGCGGAGAATCGCGCCGGCGAGCGGGTGCTCGCTGCGCCGCTCCAGCGAGAAAGCAGCAGAGAGGAGCTCCGACTCCGTGACGCCGGGCGCGGGAACCAGATCGGTAACGCGCGGTTCGCCGGAGGTGATGGTGCCGGTCTTATCAAGGACGACAATCTGCGTTTTTCCCGTCTGTTCGAGAGAAACGGCGGTCTTGAAGAGAATCCCGTTTTTCGCGCCGAGACCGTTGCCCACCATGATGGCAACCGGCGTCGCGAGCCCGAGGGCGCAGGGACAGCTGATGACCAGCACGGAAATGCCGCGCGCAAGCGCAAACGGGAAGGTCTGCCCCAGCAGGAGCCAGACGATGATCGTGACGGCGGCAATGGAGATGACCGCCGGGACGAAAACGCCGGAGACCCGGTCGGCAATCTTGGCGATGGGCGCTTTGGTTGCGGCTGCATCAGACACCATCTGGATGATCTGCGAGAGCGTTGTATCCTCACCGACGCGCGTGGCCTCGCAGCGCAGAAATCCGGACTGATTCACTGTGGCGGCGGAAACGGCATCGCCCGTCTGCTTGTCCACAGGGATGCTCTCGCCGGTGAGGGCAGATTCGTTCACGGCGCTGACGCCCTCGAGCACCACGCCGTCCACCGGGACACTCTCGCCCGGGCGAACGAGAAACACATCCCCCCTGCGCACCTGCTCAATGGGAACCGTGGTCTCGACGCCATCCCGCTCGATCACAGCGGTCTTTGGCGCGAGAGACATGAGACTTTTGAGTGCGTCCGTCGTCTTTCCCTTGCTGCGCGCCTCGAGCATTTTGCCCACGGTGATGAGCGCGAGGATCATGGCGGCAGACTCAAAATAGAACTCGTGCATATAGTCCATGACGGCCTCGCTGTCGCCGATGAGCTGCGCATGCGTCATGGCAAAGAGCGCATAGACGCTCCACAGAAAGCTCACGCCGGAGCCGAGAGCCACAAGCGTGTCCATATTCGGCGCACCGTGAAGTAGGCTCTTGAAGCCGGAAATGAAAAACTTCTGATTGATGACCATGACAATCGCGGCCAGAAGCAGCTGCACAAGCCCCATGGCAACGTGGTTTCCGTCAAACCACGCAGGCAGCGGCCAGCCCCACATCATATGCCCCATGGAGAAATACAGGAGCACGATGAGAAAGCCGGGCGATGCAATGAGACGGCGGCGCATAACCGGCGTCTCGCGGTCGGCAAGCGCATCGGCATTTGATGCTGCGCGCTGAGACGGTTCCCCGGCACCCTTTACGCTCGCGCCGTAGCCTGCGTTCTGCACGGCGGCGATGATCGCGTCCGGCGAGGCAGAGCCCTCCACGCCCATGGAGTTCGTGAGCAGGCTCACAGAGCAGGACGTGACGCCCGAAACAGCGGACACCGCCTTTTCCACTCTGGCGCTGCAGGCTGCACAGCTCATGCCGGTAACATGATACTGCTCCATATTATGCTTCCTCAATCGCCGTAACCGTGAAATCCAGCCGCTCGATGGCAAAGCGCAGTGCGTTTTCATCGATTGGGCGATCATAGGAGACCTCGGCCAGATTGCGCTTTAAGTCCACGCGGCAGGCAGCGCCGTCAATTTTATTGACACTGCGCTCTACGCTGTTTTTGCAGTTTTCGCAGTGCATGCCCTCGATATGCACAATCTTCTTCCCGATGACCGGGTTTTCCAGCTCCTTGGGCGGATCGGCAATCGTTCCTCCGCCTCCGCCGCAGCATCCGCCCTCTCCTTTCATATGCTTCCGGCTCGAGCGAATCGCAAAAAATGCAATGATAACGATCACAGCAACAACAATTACAGTACCCATTATCGTTCCTTCTTTCTTACTTCATCAGTTTCTGAATGGTACATACCAGCTCATCAATCACGGCGTCATCACCGTTTCGCACATCGCGGACGACGCAGTGGCGGATGTGACTGGCCAGCAGTTCTTTATTAAATGCATTGACCGCAGCGTTCACCGCGGCGGACTGCGTGAGGATGTCGGGACAGTATGCGTTTTTCTCCAGCATGCCCTTCAGACCGCGGATCTGGCCCTCAATCCGGCTAAGGCGGTTCAGGAGTTTCTTCCGCTCCTCATCAGAGCGCATGGTGTGCTTTTCATCCAAAGCAGCACAGCAGCAGGATTTCTCTTCACTCATAAAATTCCCTCTTTCGTTAGCTTATGCTAATATTATACCCCCGTGGGGTATTTGTCAACCGTTTATTTTAATTCCTATAAAATTTCTTGGAATTTACTATTGCAATTCCTATAAACTTAGTATATATTAAAACCATGAAATCCAACGAGAGGGGCAAAAATCAAATGAGCGAACTGATTACCATCCGCGATCTGAAAGTCGCGGCAGAAGAAAAAGTCATCCTGGATGGTGTGGATCTCACAATCCGCCCGGGCGAGATTCATGTATTGATGGGAACAAACGGCGCGGGCAAGTCCACGCTTGCAAGCGCGATCATGGGAGACCCGCGATATACCATAGAAAACGGTTCCATCTCCTTCGAGGGGGAAGAGATCACCGATGAAAGCGCTGACAAGCGTGCCCGCCGCGGCATCTTCCTCTCCTTCCAGACGCCGCAGGAGATTCCCGGCGTGACGCTGGAAAACTTCCTGCGCACAGCCAAAGGCGCCGTGACCGGCGAGCAGCCGAAGGTACTCTCCTTCCGGCGGGAGCTGACGAAGAAGATGGAGCTGCTGGGCATGGACGAGGTCTACCGCGAGCGATATCTGAACGTGGGCTTCTCCGGCGGCGAAAAGAAGAAAGCCGAAATTCTGCAGCTGCTGGTCTTGAATCCAAAGCTCGCCCTGCTCGACGAGACGGACTCCGGTCTGGACGTGGACGCAGTGAAAACCGTGACGAAGGGCATCCGGGCATGGCACAGTGAAGAAAATGCCCTTCTCATCATCACGCACAATGCGAAGATTCTCGAAGGGCTGGAAGTGGATCAGGTGCACATTCTGAACGATCATCACATCGTGCGCACCGGCGGTCCGGAGCTGATCCGCGAGATTACCGAGGGCGGCTTCGGCGCGGTACTGAAGGAGGAGGCTTGACGCCATGGCGGAAGTGCAGAAAACACAGGTCAATGAGATTGACCGGAGCTTTTACGATTTTCGCTACGAGGTGGACGCCGCCTACCAGACGGAGGCGGGGCTCTCGCGAGAGATCGTGGAACAGATTTCCCGCGAAAAGGACGATCCGGAATGGATGCGGGAATTTCGACTGAAGAGTCTGGACATTTACAACCGCACCCCCCTGCCGACCTGGGGACCGCCGCTGGACGGACTGAACATGGAAAACATCGTGACCTACGTCCGTCCGAACACGGAGATGCAGGCCAAGTGGTCCGACGTGCCGGAGGACATCAAAAACACCTTTGAACGACTGGGCATTCCGGAGGCGGAGCGCGCCTCCCTCGCGGGCGTCGGCGCGCAGTATGATTCCGAGGTTGTCTATCACAACGTAAAAAAAGAAGTGCTGGAGCAGGGCGTCATCTACACCGATCTGGAAAGCGCGCTCAAGAGCGATCAGGCCGAACGGATTCAAAAGCACTTTATGCATCTGGTCCCTCCGGGCGACCATAAGTTCGCCGCGCTGCACGGCGCAGTCTGGTCCGGCGGCTCGTATGTGTACGTCCCGGCAGGCGTGAGCGTGGAGATTCCGCTGCAGAGCTATTTTCGTCTGAACGCCCCGGGCGCCGGGCAGTTTGAGCACACGCTCATCATCGTGGAGGAGGGCGCGTATCTGCACTTCATTGAAGGCTGCAGCGCGCCGAAATACAACGTGGCAAATCTGCACGCAGGCTGCGTGGAGATCTTCGTGGGCAAAAACGCGCGCGTTCGCTACTCCACAATCGAAAACTGGTCCAAGAACATGTATAACCTCAACACCAAGCGCGCCATTGTGGAAGACGGCGGCACGATCGAATGGGTGTCCGGCAGTTTCGGCAGCCACACGAGCTACCTCTACCCCATGAGCATTCTCAAGGGCGACGGCGCACGCATGGAGTTTACGGGCATCACCTTCGCCGGAAACGGACAGGAACTCGACACGGGCGCGCAGGTGGTACACGCGGGACGCGGCACTTCAAGCCACATCGTGACAAAATCGATTGCCCGGGATGGAGGCACCTCCAACTTCCGCAGCGGCGTCGTTGTGACGAAGGAAGCCAAAGGCACGAAGTCCGCCGTAAGCTGCGAGAGTCTGATGCTCGACGACCGGTCGAGATCCGACACGATCCCCGTGATGGACATTGCGACGGACGCGGCCGACGTCGGCCACGAGGCAAAGATCGGGCGGATCAGCGAGGACACTGTCTATTATCTCATGAGCCGCGGACTCACGGAGGAGGACGCGCGGGCGCTGATCGTGGGCGGCTTTGCCGAACCGATCGCCAAGGAACTGCCGCTGGAATACGCAGTGGAAATGAACAACCTCATCCACCTTGAGATGCAGGGCACGGTTGGGTAAGGAGGACGCGAAATGAATACAATGGACATTCTCAATGCGCTGCCAACCCCGACCTGGCGGCATCTGGGTGTAAACGCTGCGCCGAAGGCGGCGGCGCTGCCGGAGGTTCCGGCGGCGGGATTCGGAGCGAGCAATACAACATACGAGCTGCCGGAGGGCGTCGCCTGCACACCGCTGCAGCCGCAGGAATGTACGGGCTTTGACAGCGGGCTCGGGCAGGCGGCCGATCGCTGGATTGGGCAAAACGCAAGCTTTACCCGCTTTTTCAAGGTTGAGGGAAAGGCAGACGCACCGGCTTATCTGCGTGAGCGATTGGATGCTGAGCACCCCAACGCCGTGACGCACACGGCCATTCACGCAAAGGCCGGAAGCGAAATCACCTTCGTGCAGGTCATCACCGGAGACGATGTGGCCGAGGGACTGAGCGCTTCGCTGACGCAGATCTGTGCCGAAGCGAACAGCCGCGTGACGCTCATTCAGCTGCAGCTGCTCGGCGGTGACACGCGGCGCTACAACGCCGTGGCCGCGAAATGTGCCGAGGGCGCAAAGGTGACAATCGTCCGCGCAGATCTCGGCGCGGCGGTGACCGTGAGCGGCGCGAGAGCGCTGCTGCCGGAGCGGCAGAGCGAATTTGAGCTCAGCAGCATTTATTACGGCGACAAGGACGCCATTCTGGACTTCAACGATGTGGCTGTACACACGGCAAGGGACACGCACAGCGAGCTGCACACTGCCGGCGTGCTCGCAGATCGGGCACAGAAGGTACTGCGCGGGACGATCGACTTTCAGCGCGGTGCGGTGAACGCCGTCGGTCACGAGAGCGAGGATGTGCTGCTCTTCTCCCCCACGGTTCGCAACTGGACAGCGCCGCTGATTCTCTGCGGCGAGGAGCAGGTGGAGGGACAGCACGCGGCCACAAGCGGACGGCTCAACGAAGAGCTGCTCTATTACCTCCGTTCCAGAGGTCTTAGTGAGGCGGAGGCAAAACGACTGATGGTTCGGGCGCGGTTTGCACCGGTGCTCGATGCAATCCCGGATGATGCGCTGCGGCAGGCAGCGGAGGAAACAATAGCAAGGAGGCTGGAACATGCGCAGATTCAGTGACGACTTCCCCATTCTCGCGCTGCCAAACGGCGACAATCGTCTGATCTATCTCGACAACGGTGCAACCACACAAAAGCCCCGACAGGTTCTCGATGCGGTGACGAACTACTATCTTACCGAAAACGCAAACCCGCACCGCGGCGTCTATGATCTTGCCATGCGGGCGACAGACGCGCATGAGAATGCGCGTGCTGCTGTCGCAAAGTTTCTGAATGTGCCGGAGGACACCATCGTATTTACGCAGAACGCCTCTGAGGCGCTCAATCTCGTGGCTTACAGCTACGGCCGCACCTTCGTGAAGGCGGACGACGAAATTCTCGTCTATGTGGCAGAGCATCACAGCAACCTCGTTCCCTGGCAGAGAGTGGCAAAGCAGACCGGCGCGGCGCTGAAGTTTCTCTATCCGGACGAAAACGGCAGGCTGACCGAGGCAGAGCTCAGAGCGAAAATCAACGAGCGGACAAAGGTCGTGGCCGTGGCGCACGTCTCAAACGTACTGGGGCTGGAAACGCCGGTGGACACCATCGTGCGTCTCGCGCACAGCGTCGGCGCGGTGGTCGTGCTGGACATTGCGCAGAGCATCGCGCATATGCCGGTAGACCTCACAGCGCTGGACGTGGACTTCGCCGCCTTCTCCGGGCACAAAATCTACGCTCCAATGGGCGTCGGCGGACTCTACGGGAAGGCAGAGCTTCTGGAAAAGATGCCCCCCTTCCTCTCCGGCGGCGACATGATCGCGGCGGTGCATGAGACGCGCACCACCTACGCCGAAGCGCCGAGAAAGTTTGAGGCAGGCACCAGAAACGTGGGCGGCGAGGTCGGACTTGCGGCAGCTCTGGACTACGTCTCCGCCATAGGCTGGGAGACCATTGTGAAGCAGGAGGAGGCGCTGATCGCGCAGGCCGTCGAGGGCATGAAAGCGCTTGGCTGGATCGACATTTACGGCGAGGCAACGGCGGACGGTCGTCACGGTGTGATCAGCTTCAATGTAAAGGATGTGCACCCGCACGACGTCGCAACGATTCTCGACAGTCAGGGTGTGTGCATCCGGGCAGGACACCACTGTGCCCAGCCGCTCATGGAGCGTCTCGGCATCGGCAGCTGCTGCAGGGCGAGCTTCGCGGTGTATAACACGGCGGAGGACGTGGAGGCGCTGCTGCAGGGACTGAAAAAAGTACGGGAGGTCATGGGTCTTGGATCTTAAAGAGCTTTACAGCCAGATCATCACGGAAAACAGCCGCTCCAACCGCCACCGTCATCCCGTTCCGGGAGCGACGCACTCGCTTGAGGGCGTGAACCCCAGCTGCGGCGACGACATTACGCTGCAGCTGCGCGTGGAGGACGGCATTGTGAAGGACGCGGGCTTCATCGGAACGGGCTGCGCCATCTCGCAGGCAAGCGCAAGTCTGATGATCGACGACATTCTGGGAAAAAGCGAAGCGGAAGCCAGACGGCTCATTTCCCTTTTCTTCGCCATGATCAAGGGCGAGGCAAAGGACGAGGAGCTGGACGATCTGGAGGACGCCGCGGCACTGCATGGCGTCAGCCATACACCCGCGCGCGTAAAATGCGCGGTGCTTGCCTGGCACACACTGGAGGAAGCGCTCGACGGAAAAACCGCAAAAGAATATTAACAATGAGGCGAATTCGCAGTCACAGCGAATTCGCCTCAAATTATTTGGTTCATCATATACTTCCCGCGCGGGCGACCACAGGTCGCCCCTACAGGGTGGAATCGAGCATGCCCGTTTGGACTCAGCAGCATGGGCTGAAGCATGGATTGCAGCAGATGTTGCAGATGAGCATATCCATGCACCAGCTGCCGGTTCCCATGCCGGCGTTCGGGTATTCCCGGCGATAGGTGCTGTAAGCAGTGCCGCCGGACTCCAGCTCCTGCACAAGACGGCGGAACTGGAAATTGGTCGGGTCCATGCGCGCGGCCGTGCGGGCGTATTCCAGTGCAGTGACGCGGTTGCCCATGGCCGCGTTGGAAACAGCAGCGAGATAATACCAATTGCCGTCCCGCTCGGAGACAGGCACGCCGGAGAGGGCGTTGAGCGCCTCCTGAAAGTGACCGGAATTGATAAAATTCATCGCAGCCTGATATTCCGGACGAATGCTCTGCTGCTGATAGGAGCCGCCCCAGCCGTTCCAGCCGGCGTTGCTCCAGCCGCCGGTCGAACCGGAGCCTGCGCCGTAGGAGCCGGTGTTGCCGCTCTTGATCGCGTCATAGGCGGCGTTGATCTCATTCATTTTTTCCGCAGCGCGGGGATCATCCGGATTGCGGTCCGGGTGATATTGCTTGGCAAGACGGCGATACGCCGCTTTGATCTCTTCGTCCGATGCGTCCCGGGAGACGCCCAAGACCTCATACGGGTCTCTCATGCTGATCCTCCTGATGGTTGGAATGTCGGGCGCGGTGATACCGCTGCCAGACGCCGGAATATAAGATGTTGCGCAGAAGCTCCGCATCCTGCAGCAGGGGCAGGCGCTCAAAGCTCTCGGACACGGCGCCGAGCTGCGTCGTGAGCACGAGGCGAAAGTCCTCATCCGTATAACCCTGCGCTTTCAGGGCTTTGAGTGGGTTATAGCGGTTCTTTTTGAGATCGTCCTCCAGATCCATCACCGCATCGAGCAGATAAATAAACCTCCCAAGCGCCTCACCAAACGGACGAAGAAATCCGTCAAAGGTTCCGCCCGTGCAAAAAAGCGCGCCCATCAGCTCGCCGAAGCAGGCAGCTGCCGCGTCCGGCTCCTGTGCGCCGGACGCCTCCAGTGCAGCAAGGTTCTTCAAGCAGCGCTCAATCGCCTCACACTGGCGGGGCAGCGCCTCGCGCACGGTCTGATACTGTTCGGTTAAAAACTCGCTTTCCCAGAAACCGACAACGCTTCCGTCATCCTCAAAATCATCGCGGCAGTTGTGGTATGCCAGAGCGACGTTCAGATCTGCGGCGTAAGCCGTATAATCCGTCTCCCAGCAGAAATGCTTCCGAATCGGGTGTGCGACGCAGGTCTCCATCCGGCGGCGCTCCTCCGGCTCATACATGGAAGAGAGCAGCAGGACCAGAAACGTCATGTCATAGGTCAGGGTGAGGCGGCCGAACACGCCGTGGCGGTTTTTCAGCGCGGCGCACAGCCCGCAGTAGCAGCCCTTGTAGCGGTCCTTCTGCGGCTGCGTCAGAGAGGACTGGTCGGCTATGATATATCCGAACAAGGCGGTCTCCTCAGGTTTTGCGCTGGAAGGATGTGCCGCACTTGCGGCAGACGATGTTCAGCTTGCCCTTGCCGCGGGGCACCCGCAGACGCGTATGGCAGGACGGACACTTGAAGAACCGATATTCCTTCCGCTGTGCCCAGCGCTCGCGCATGCCGTTCCAGCCGCTGGTGATTTTATAGCGCTCGCGCAGATACGCGCCGTTTTCCTGCTGACGGCGGTAAATGTTGCGCGAAAACATCCGAAAATAAACATAGACCAGCAGGGCCAGAGCAATCATGCTCAAACTCCCTGCCAGACGAATATTTCGGAGCAGCATGGACGCGAGCACCAGAACGAGCAGCACAACCGACAAAAAGCGGTTGAGCGCGTCCATCCCGTTGCGCCCGGCCATGATTCTCGTGAACCACGCACGCATGATGAATCTCACCCTTGAAAACAAATTCTTTGACAGTCATATCATATCACAGCACGGGAATAAATTTGTAGCGGTTTTGTGAATCTTTTCCTTCTGAAAAAAGGGACAGGCTGCCGGGTGTGTCCGACAGCCTGCATGAGAAAAAGGGGGGTAAAGAGAGAAAATTTGAAACCTGATCAGAAGAGACGATCAACGAAGTCCACGAAGCCTTTGATGCGGTTTCCTTCCTTCATAACGTCTTGGACGAAATCAACGGTATCCTGTACCGTATCGCCGGAATAATAGCCGCCGATGCCGGAACCGCTTCCGGAGGCGCCGCCCGAAGACGCGCCGCCAAAGAAGCCGTCAAGAATCTCGCCTGTGGCAGCGGAGATCCAATATTCCCAGTTAGAGCCTGTCACCCGATAGGCCAGCTGATCGGAGAACACGCTCAGCACAGAGGAGTTGAGGCTTTCCGCCGAATCCAGACCGATATAATTCAAAGCAACAGATTCAGCCTCGGCCGCGCTGTTGAGCGCCCAGTTGGTCAGCGCGCCGGTGAGCGAGGAATCCTCCCAGGAAAGTCCCTGACTCTTCACAGCGTAAAGCAGTTCCTGCAGATTCAGCTGGGAGACCTGCTCAGGGCTGAGGCCGGTGCTGTGCTCAATGACAGCTGTTCGCAGTGCATCCAGCCCGGTCTGCGTGCCCGTCACCTTCTGGCAGAGCACGGCGGGCTCAAAATTCGCAGCGGCAGCCGCGCTGATCAGTTTTTCGGAAACATGCTCGCTGAGCACATCGGCGCGGCGCTTTCCGGAATTACGGACCGAGACGAGGACACCGTTTTCATTGCCGTTGAAGCGGTCGGCAGAAACGAGTTCCTCTGCCGCAAGCGTAATCGCTTCGTCCAGCGTCTTGCCGGTGAGTTCCCGGGAATTGATCACACCGCTCGCACCGGGACTGAGCGCGACGGATTTGACGCGATCCAGCCCGTTGACCGTCATGGAAAATTCCACACCGGCGTCCACGGTGATCTCGCTGCACTGCATATCCTTCACACCGAAGAAAGTACCGCCTGCAAGAATGATGACTGCAGCGGCAGCGGCGACCAGCCGCGGCCACTGGCGGCGGCGAGGCACAGGAGCGACAGAAACCGGGTTTTCCTGCTGCGGCGTCTGATCGCAGGCAGCCAAAAGCGCCTCGAGCCGGTTCGGCGCGAGGGATTCCATTTCCTGCTTTAAGCGCAGATTCAGTTCAAACTCGTTCATATCTGCTCTCCCAAAAGGACTTCCAGTTTCTTTAATGCTCTTCGGTATTTATTCAGCACGGTGGAAAGCGGTTTTTCCAGCAGCTGCGCAATCTCACGATGTTTCAGTCCCGCCACGGCGTGGAGAACGACGATCTGTCGCTCCTCCGGCGCCAGCTGCGCCATCACTGCGCGGGTGACGATGCGGTTTTCCGCCGCAAGAAAATGATCCAGCGGATCAGCCCGCTCCGGCACATCGTCCAGCGCGACTGACATTTTCTGCTCGGTGCGCAAATGCTTCAGCGCGGTGTTTCGCGTGATGCCGAGCAGCCAGGACAGCGGGCTTTGCCCTCGGGGGACGTAGCTTGCGGAAGCCGTCCAAAGCTGCAGAAATGTCTCCTGCATCACATCTTCCGCCGCCTGCGCATTGTGCAGGATCGAGAGCGCAAACGCATAGACTGCGCCCTTGTGACGAAGATAGACTTCGGACAAAGCTTCCCGGTCACCCCGGGCGATATTCAGGACCAGTTGTTCATCCGGCGTGGGATGGATCGAGGTTCCGGTCATATCGTCTGGCTCCAATCAACGTAATCGAACCGCTTACGCGATTCGTCACGCCTATCATACCACACCTTCATATGTTATTGCAAAACAAATCCGGTTTTATCGCAAAAATTAACACCTTGTTAGTAAAAAATTTTTCGCCTGAATATGTGTTTATATAGATTGGTCCCGACCACGTGGATTACGAGGGATTTAAGCCGGTGGACTTTGCGTATCACACGCTTGTGAGCGACGCCGTTGCGGCAAACACGCTTCACCAGCTCGCCTGGCCGGGCTGGCGCACCACCGAAATCCGCTGGATGCTGGAGGACGGCTATGAGGGAGACGCGCTGCTCTTCGGCATGACCGGCCCGGAAATGGAGCAGAGTCTCGCTTTCCGTCCTGACTTCCGGAAAGCGGTTGCAGACGCAGATCTGATTACGATCAATGCCGGCTCCAACGATGTGCTGACGCTTTCCATGGCCGCACTGATGACCGTAATCAACGAAGAACCCGACCCGGACGCCGCCCGCATCCGTGCGTTTTTGGATCAGATGGGCGGCTATGGCCCGGCGCTCGCCGAGCTGATGAAAACCGCCGAAACCATGGGAAAACTGCCGCAGGCACTGCAGGCCTTCGGAGAATCGCTGCAGAAAACCTTTGCCTCGTTTTCAGAAAACTGGGATCACATCACTGCTGATATCTATGCGTCAAACCCGGATGTGACATTAGTGGCGGTTGGATTTTTCAATCCTCTGCGCTCCATGCGGCTGACAGACTACTCTCTCCTTCAGGCTGGCGTCCTGCTGGACGGCATTGTGCGCCAGATGAACAACTTTGTAAAATATCGCGGTGCGGATCGGGCAAAATATCTCTACACCGATGTTTGGGATACCGAGGTCTACACGCTCCCGCCAATGAGCGATCCCAATTTCTATGAAGAGCTTGTGGCGGACGTCCATCCCACCCACAAAGGACACGAGCAGATGGCTGAGGCCATTCTCTCCGTGCTCCCGGAGGCCGAAAAAGATGACCCCGTCCCAACGGCGGAGCCGACTGCAGAACCCACGATCCAACCGACTGCAGAACCGACCACTGAGCCCACGGCGCAGCCGACTGTTCAGCCGACCGCTCAGCCGACCGCAGAGCCCACTGCACAACCGATCGCTCAGCCTGAGAAGAATTTCCCCTTCACCGATGTGAAGGCGGACGCCTGGTATTATTCCAACGTATATTACGTCTGGGATCAGGGGCTGATGCAGGGCAAAAGCGCCTCCATCTTCGATCCCGAGGGGACGACCACGCGCGCGGAGTTTGCCGCCGTCATTTATCGCATGGCAGGCTCTCCCGAAGTGTCCAAGGCAGACTATGCCAAGTGCCCCTTCACCGACATGACGGCAGAGTGGTACATGGACGCCGTTGTCTGGGCCTACAAT
>JAZQDI010000065.1:0-11073 GCA_045546715.1 Oscillospiraceae bacterium
GCCTCCGACTTTGGCGAAGGAGGGGATGATCACGTTGCCGCCGCGGTCGAGCGTTCTCTGGATGACTGCCGCGAGCGCCGGGACATAGTCCAGCGTCTTCTCGTGATAGCGGTCGCCGTAGGTGGATTCGATCATCACATAGTCCGCGCCCTCGGGGATGTGCGGGTCCTGCAGGATGGGCTGGTCGGTGTTGCCGACGTCGCCGGAGAAGATGATCTTCTTTTCCATGCTGCCCTCGGAGAGCCACGCCTCGATACAGGCGCTGCCCAGCAGATGTCCCACGTCCGTAAAGCGGATGATGAGCCCCTCTTCCACCTGAATCTGCTCGTCATAGGGACAGGGGCGCAGGAGCTTCAAGAGCCCCTCCACGTCCTCCAGATCATAGAGCGGCTGCGCGTCCGGCTGGCCGGCGCGGCGCGCCTTGCGGGTTTTCCACTCCGCCTCGGAGAGCTGGATGTGCGCCGAGTCCTTGAGCATGATGTCGCAGAGGTCGCACGTCGCCTCGGTGGCGAAGACCACGCCGCGAAACCCCTCCTTATACAGCAGCGGCAGCAGACCCGTATGGTCCAGATGCGCGTGCGTCACGAGCACAAACTCCAGCTCGGACGCCGGAACGGGAATGGGAATGTTCTCAAACACGTCTCTGCCCTGTTCCATGCCGCAGTCCACCAGACCGCAGTGACCCGCGACCTCCAGCATGGTGCAGCTGCCGGTGACTTCATGGTTTGCCCGGATGAATGTGAGCTTCATGAATCGCGCCTCCCCTGAATTCATTGGTTGATTTTATTATATCGCGATTAAAAGAGCGGCGCAAGCAGGAATAGCAGAGTGGAGAGTGGAGAGTGGAAAGTGGAAAGTGGAGATTTCGTCAGTTCCACTCTTTAAGATTCCCTTAATCCCCTTGACGCACTGCCTTTCCTGTGCTATAAGTGTATTAACACGTTTAATACAGTTCATGAAAGGAGGGATCTGCCACGATCAGCTTAAACTATCGCGATCCGCGGCCCATCCATGAGCAGGTGCGCGACAATCTCCGCGCGCTCATCGTCTCCGGGGCGATCGCGCCGGGTGAGCGTCTGCCGTCCGTGCGGGAGCTGGCGCAGCAGCTTTCCATCAATCCGAACACGATCCAGCGCGCCTACCGCACGCTGGAGCAGGAGGGCTATGTCTGCTCCGTACCGGGCAAGGGCAGCTTCGCCATGGACAGAGCCGAGGTGGACACCCAGCGGCGCGAGGCGCTGCTGCGCCGGTTTGACGAGACGGTGCGCGAGCTGCTGTATCTCGGCACGGCGCCGGAGAGCCTGCGCCGCCGCGTAACGCTCAGAGAGGAGGAAACGGGAAATGATTGAAGTGAGAGATCTGGTGAAAACCTTTGACGGCTTTCGCGCGCTGGACGGTCTGAGCATGACCGTGCCGCGCGGCGCGGTCTACGGCATGGTCGGCCCCAACGGCGCCGGCAAGAGTACGCTCCTGCGCTGCCTCACGGGCATCTACCGCGCCGACGCCGGAACGATCACGGTGGAGGGCGAGCCGGTTTATGAAAATCCGGCGGTGAAGAGCCGCATCGCCTATATCCCGGACGATGTGTTTTATTTTCGCAGCGCGTCGATCCGCGACATGGCAGAGTTTTACGCCGGGGTCTGCCCCGGGTTTGACCGGGAGCGGTATGAAAAGCTGCGCCGTGCATTTGATCTCGATGAAAAGCAGCCGCTGCGCCGCTTTTCCAAGGGCATGCAGAAGCAGGCGGCCTTCTGGCTCGCCATGAGCATGACGCCGGATCTGCTCGTGCTCGACGAGCCGGTGGACGGGCTCGACCCCGTTATGCGCCGTCAGGTCTGGGGTCTTGTGATGGCGGACGTCGCCGACCGGGGCACGACCGTTGTCGTGAGCTCGCACAATCTGCGCGAGCTGGAGGATGTGTGCGACCATGTGGGCATTCTCGACCACGGCAAGGTGCTGCTCGAGCGCTCTCTCAGCGATCTGCAGGAGAACATTGTCAAGGTCATGATCGCCCTGCCCGAGGGGCGGAGCCTCCCGCAGGATCTGAACATTCTGCACGACGCGGCCACCGGCCGGATGCACACGCTCATCCTCCGCGGCGACGCGGACACGCTGCAGGCCTATCTCGCTGCTGCCCAGCCGCAGTATATGGACATTGTCCCGCTGACGCTGGAAGAGATTTTCATTTATGAGTTGGGAGGTGCCGACTATGAAGTCAAAGACATTATCCTCTGACAGCCTGTTTCGCCGGTGCCTGATGCGCTACTGGCCGGTGTGGGTCGGGCTGTTCGCGGTGCTGCTGTTTTCGCAGGTGTTTCCCCTCGCGAGCGAGCTTCGCGCCGGCGCGAACAACGGGGTGCTTGCCGCCGCGCTGCGCCGCAGCGCACAGGAGCGGCTGATGTGGTCGCTCGATGAGATGTCGATCCTCACGGCGGTGTTCGGGCTCGCGGCGGCGATGGCCGTGTTTGAGCATGTGTATTCTCCGCGGCTCTCCGGCCTCTATGCGAGTCTCCCCGTGCGCCGGGAGAAGGTCTTTTGGCAGCACTGGCTTGCGGGCGCGGTGATGCTCGTGTGTCTCGGTGTGGTCACGGCGGCGCTCCTGCTCGCGGTGGAGGCGGTCTTCGGCGCGGCGGATCTTGCGACGGCAGCCTCCTGGCTCGGCTTTTACAGCATGGAGGCGATCACGTTTTACGGCATCGCGTCCTTCTGCGTCATGCTCACGGGGCATGTGCTCGTTATCCCGGCGCTGTTTCTGCTCTTCAATGCGGCGGGCAGCGCGCTGAACATCATGCTCGGCGGCCTCGTGCAGACCTATACCTACGGCGTTCAGAACGGCGCCAACGCACTCAACTGGCTGCACACGCTCTCGCCCGTGGTGAAGCTTGCGAGCGTGACCGGCCCGCGCTTCGCCGCCAACAGAGCCGTCGCCGATGTCATCGTCGGCTCAAACGGCTGGGGCTGGGTCATCGGCTATTTCGTTGTCGGCCTCATTCTCACGGCGCTGGCGCTGCGGCTGTTTCGCCGGCGCGACATGGAGCGCGCGCTCGACACGACGGCGTTTCCCGTCCTGCGCCCGATCCTGAAGTATGTCATCACGGTGTTCTTCGCGCTCGGCGTTCCGTTTCTGGTGCTGTTTTTCCTCGACGGCTTCAGCTTCTACGGGCCGAGAGCCGCCGGAACGGCTTTCTTCGGCACGCATCTCGCGCTCACGGTGCTCGGCGCCGTCATCGGCTATTTCCTCTCCGAGATGATCATCCGCAAGTCGCTTCGCGCCTTTGATGGCAAGGGCTGGGCGAAGGCGCTGCTCGTCGGCGCGCTCTGCTGCGGCGTCGTCTGCCTCTTCCGGTTCGACGGGTTCGGCATTTCCCGCCGCGTGCCCGCGCCCGAGACGGTGCAGTCCGTGCATCTGCGCGCGGGGAACGGATATTATAACGTGGAGTCGGAGGACGGCATTGCCGCCGTGGAGGAGCTGCACCGGGAGATCCTCTCCCGCCGCTCGGAGACCGAAGCCATCATCGCCGCCGACCGGGAGTACGCCGGGGCGCATCTGGATCTCAATTACCTTCTGGAAAACGGCAAGGTGCTGAACCGGGCGTACTTCATCCCCGACAGCGAGCTGCTGCAGCTCGCGCAGGACGCGCTCAACGGCCCGGCTTTGCTGCAGACCAGAGAGGAGCTGAGCCCGCCCGTGCCGATCGACAAGGATCATGTCCTCGGCGGCACGGTCTGGTATGTGAAAAACGGCGAGAGCCATACCATGGATCTCTCGGTCGCGCAGGCGCTCGCGCTCTATGAGGGCGGCATCCTGCCCGACTGCCAGTCCGGCGCCTACGGCAAGGCGGAGCTGAAATATGACGAGCAGACCTATCTGAACACGGTCTACACCGCGAACATTGAGCTCTATCTCAAGGTCGATGACATGTCCAGCAGCAGTTTGAGCTATCAGCCCACGGTGGACACGACCTATACCAACGCCTGGCTCGAGTCGCACAATATCCCGCTCGTTCTGCAGAAGGACGGGGAGGGGTAAGCGCAGGGGTTGCACACCCATGATAGAATAGAGTGGAGAGTTGAGAGTGGAGAGTGGAATTCTCGAAGCTTGAAGCTCTCCACTTTTCAGTCAGGAGGTGCGGCCTTGTCGGAACAGACGAAAAATCGAATCATCACGGTTCTGACCGGCGTGGCCGTGGCCATCGTGGGAATGCTGGGACTGTGGGTTCTGCTGCATCTGCGTCTGCCGGAGCGCGCGCCGGCAGAGCCGGTGGAGGAATCCGCGCCGCCGGTGGTCTATACGCTCGAGAGCTTTGCTGCCGCGCACGGCCTCACGCTCGACGATTACCCCGAGCGGCTGCGCGAGCTCTATGACAAAAACCCGGACGCGCGGCAGTTCGTGCTGGAGTATCCGCTCAAAAAGGATGAAGACCCTGTCATCGACCTCACAGATGAGGTAACGCCCGGCGAGGTGCCTGCGCTCTATCAGTGGGACGAGCGCTGGGGCTACCGGATTTATAACGAGAACGTCATGGGCGTTACCGGCTGCGGGCCGACGGCGCTGTCCATGGCTGTGATTGCCCTCACGGGAAACACCGCCGCCGATCCGTGGACGCTCGCGCAGTACGCCATGGAGCACCACTATAATGTGCCCCTGAACGGCACAAGCTGGTCCTTCATCCCCGAGGGCGGCAATGCCTTCGGCCTGCAGGTGCAGGCGCTGGGGCTGAGCAATGTGAATATGGCGTGGGAGCTGGAGGCGGGCAGACTGCTCATCTGCTGCGTCGGCCCCGGCGACTTCACCGACGGCGGGCACTTCCTGCTCATCTCCGGAATGGAAAACGGCATGTACCGCGTCCACGATCCGAACAGCCCCTCCAACAGCGCAAAGCTCTGGACGTATGACCGGCTGGTGAGTCAGATTCGCGGACTTTGGACACTTTGGGCGTAATTTTGTTTTGCTTTTAACTTCATCTAAGTTACCTCCTTTATTCTGAGCTTGCAAACAGGAACAAGCCATCCGGAATCAAGGAGGTATTTTTATGAAACTCAGATGGAAAAAGACGCTCTCGGCGGTATCGCTCATCGCGGCGCTGCTTATGGGCCTGTTCACGTTCTCTGCCGGCGCGGTGGATACCGCAGCGGCGGACGCGACCTTCACATTCAGCGACAGCGGCGTGACTGCGGCAGGCGACAGCGGCTATAAAATCGAGGGCACGGATCTCACGATCAACGCCGCCGGCACCTATGTCATCACCGGCAGCTGCGCAGACGGCAGCATCACCGTGAAAAAGGGCATCACCGGCGTGACGCTGATTCTGCAGGATCTCACGCTCACGAGCAGCGAGGGCGCCCCGCTCAGCTGCAACAAGGAGACCGAGGTTGTTCTCTGCGCGACGGGCACGAACACGCTCACCGACGCGGAGGACCCCGCTGATGAGGAGAGCACGGACGAGGCCGTGGCCGACGCCTTTGACGGCGCGGCGATTAAGGTCAAGGCCGGCGCTTCGCTCACCATCACCGGCACCGGCACCCTCACGGCTGACGGCACTGCCTGCAAAAACGGCATCAAGGGCGGCTCGGAGGCTTCGATCGTCGTGGACGGCGATCTGACGCTGAACGCCAAGGCGGCCAACACTGCGCTTGCCTCTGACGGCTCTGTGGAAATTAAGAGCGGCACCGTGAACATCACGGCGGAAAATGACGGCATCAAGTCGGAGCCGGACGAGGATGACACCGCGTCCGCCGGCACGGTCACCATCTCCGGCGGCACGATCACGCTCGACACTGCGGACGACGCCATCCACTCCACCAACGCGCTTACCGTGACCGGCGGCACCATCGTCATCAACGCCGGGGACGATGCGCTCCACTCGGAATATGACGTGATCATCGGCACCGAGGGCGCGCTCACCGGCCCGAGCATCACCGTGCAGTCCTGCAACGAGGGCTTTGAGGGAGCGAGAGTATTCCTCAACTCCGGCAGCGGCACGATCACCGCGTCGGACGACGGCGTGAACGCAGCGACCGATATGGCGGTCAGCGAAATTGCAATCTATGTAAACGGCGGCTCCTGGTACGTGAATGCCGGCGGCGACGGACTGGATTCCGGCGGCGACAGCACGAACAATTCCGGCGGCGATATTCACCTCAACGGCGGCTCTGTGGAGGTCTACGGCTCTGCAGACAGCGGCAACTCCGCGCTGGATTTCGACGGCCAGTGCTATGCTGACGGCGGCACGATGCTCGCCGTGGGCATGAGCGGCATGGCCCAGGCGCCCACCTCCGGCCTGTCGGTTACCTTCGGCCAGGGCGGCATGGGCGGCGGCTTCTTCGGCGGTCTGTTCGGCGGCCAGAGCAGCTCTGTGAGCATCACCAAGGGCAGCACGATTGAAGTGAAAGACTCTGCGGGCAATACGCTCTATACCGCGACCGGCGTGAAGAACGCAAACCACGTGGTCTTTACCTCTGATGCGCTCCAGGAGGGCGAAACCTACACGCTCTATGTGAACGGCGCGCAGGCAGCCACTGCCGCCGCCGCTGCCGGAAACGGTCAGGGCGGCATGCAGCCGGGTCAGCCGGGTCAGCCCGGTCAGGGCGGACAGATGCCCGGTGACGGCAGCCAGCAGCCGGGTCAGCCCGGCGAGGGCGGTCAGATGCCCGGTGACGGCAGCCACCCGCCCGCAAAGCCCGGCGAAGACGGTCAGACGCCCGGCGGCGAGCAGCAGCCCGCCCAGCCCGGAGATTCCGCCGCGCTGCCCTTTACGGATGTGAATTCCGGCGCGTGGTACTATCCCTCTGTGGTCTATGTGTATCAAAACGGCGTGATGAACGGCATGTCCGCCACCACGTTCTCCCCCGAGACCGTGCTCACCCGTGCGCAGATGGTGCAGATCCTCTATAACATGGAGGGACGCCCCACGGCCGGCAGCGAGACCTTCTCGGATGTCAACAGCGCGGACTGGTTCGCCTCGGCGGTTGCCTGGGCGCAGCAGACCGGACTCGTCGAGGGTTATGACGCCAAGACCTTCGGCCCAGACGACCCGCTCACGAGAGCGCAGGCTGCAGCCATCCTCCAGCGCTACGCAAAGTACAAGGGCGAGAGCGCGGACGGCACCGCAAGTCTGAGCTTCTCCGACGCCTCCAGCGTTCCCTCCTGGGCGGAGGCAGCCATGCGCTGGTGCGTCTCCAGCGGCATCCTGCAGGGCATGGACGGTGCGCTCAACCCGAACGGCACCGCCACCCGCGCGCAGATTGCGGCCATCATGAGCCGGTATTTAGCGGCATAAAATGAAAAAACAGCTCCGCCTCTCAGGCGGAGCGGTTCAGTATATTTTTAATGATTGGGGAAATAGTTTCCATTCAGCAGCGTCTCGCTGAGCCGATCGTTCCAGATCGTCCAGACCTGCTCGGCGGCGGCGAAGTCACCGACCTCGCTGTGGCGCAGAACGGCGCGGTAAACGGAGGCCAGCTCCTTCGGCTCAGAGAAGCGGGCGAGATAACCGGCGGCCTCGAGAACCGTGTCGCGGAAGGAGCGGATCAGCAGGGGGAAAATGTCGTTTTCAATCTCCAGATAGTAGACCCGGAGAAAGGCGAGCAGCACCTCGGCAAACTGCGCGCGGTCGCCGCTGTCCGCCGCAGCCTCCAGTTCGCTGCAGCGCGCTTTCAGCGTGTCCATATGCTCGCGGTTCGGCCGGCGCACCATCCAGCGGATGACGCCGGTCGCCATCATTTCGCGCAGCTCCAGCATGGCCTCGACCATGGAGCGGCTGGGCACGCCGTCGGTATAGTGAAAGACGGCGTTGATTCCCTCGAGCGTGATGGTTTTGGAGCAGTCCTCAATATACATGGCGTGGCGCGGAACGATTTTCACCAGCCCGTATCGCTCCAGCTCCTTCACGCCGAGATGAATGTTCGTTTTGGCAAAGCCGTACTGCACCGCCAGCTCGCTCTCAGTGGGCAGACGGAAGCCGGCGGGCAGCGTCCCGTCTGTGATCTGCAGGATCATGTGCTGCACAAATTGTTCTCTTTCGCCCAGTGTCGTGTTCATGCGGACCCCCGTTCGTGTGGCACTCGGTGGATGGATATTCTTGCATTTTTATTCTACAGTATATTGAAAAATAATGCATCATATAATTTGTATAAAATTACCGTAAAAATACAGTTGGTTCCATGTCGATTTCCTTGCAGACGCCCGCGGCGTTGACGCAGACCGCTCCAAAGGCTATAATAGAATACATCTGATTCGACTGGCTTTGACCGGAGGTGCGTTTGTTCGTGATGCTCTATTTGTTCTGTGCGCTCGCCGCAGTGGGCGCGGTGGCGCTCGTTTTGGCCTGCGCCATCAGCTGGTGGTGGCTGATCCCTGTTTTCCTCGGCGCGTTCGTGCTCATCAACGGGCTGTATCTGCTGTATGTATATGTAATCTGCAAGCGGGTGGACATGTCGCAGGAGTATGACGACATGGACCCCTTTTATCATCGAAATGTCAATCTCTTTGTGGACTGGCTTCTGGCTGCCTGCCGGGTCAAGCCCGTGCTGCAGGGCACCGAGTGGCTGCCGGAGGGACGGTTTCTCCTCGTGAGCAACCACCGCTCCGCGTTTGACCCGCTCGCCGCGCTCTTCCTCTTTCGCAGGGCAGGCATCCCGCTCACGTTCATTTCCAAGCCGGAAAATATCTATAAGCTTTTTGTCGGACCGGCTGCATGGCGGGACGGCTTTCTCCCCATCGACCGGGAAAACGCCCGCAACGCGCTCAAGACCATCAACGCCGCCGCCCAGCGCATGAAGGCCGGCACCTGGAGCTACGGCATCTATCCGGAGGGCACGCGCACCAAGGACGGAAATCTGCAGGATTTCCACCCCGGCTCCTTCAAGGCCGCGCAGAAAGCGCGCGTTCCGCTCGTCATCATGGCGACGGACGGCTCGGAGCAGGTGAAGAAAAATTTCCCCTTCCGCCGCACGGTCGTCACGCTCACGATCCTCGAGTGCATCGACGCCGACGAGGTGAAGGCGCACAAGACCGTCGAGCTCGCGGAGCACACCAAATCGCTGCTGCTGGAGTATCTCGGCCGCTGATTTGCATTCGGGCGGATGATATCCGCCCCTGCGAAAAGCAGATAAAGAATCAAATTCGTTTTTGCCGGAGCGGCAGAAGAAGATTTCATTCATTATTGCCCCAACACTTCGTTTTGGGGCAATAATACTTCTCACGGAAGAAATTTTTCTGTTATCGCAAACGCTGTTTGCAGCCCAGAAAAATTTCTGAAGTGCATCGTTTCCCTCTGCAAACGGAAAGCCCAGCGAAGCGGGTTTCCGTTTGAGATAACAAAAACCGCGGAGCATTTGCCACGCTCTTATAAGGAAGTATTGAAAACGATTTTATGAAGCGTTGCAAGGGCACCATGTGAAAGCACTCAGAATGGTTTCGTTACCGTTCTGAGTGTTTTCTCTATATTCGCACATTCGACAACAATTCCCTCCTTCGCTATGATGGGACCATCAAGCGAATAGGAGGTTTTTTTCGTGCGTTATAAAATCAAAATCAACGATGATGAGCGGCAACTGATCGTCAAGGCGCTGTATGATTGGCGCAACGAGCTTCCCATGGACAGCCTGCTCCGTCCTGATCTGCAGCGACTGATCCTGAAGATCATTGACACACCCGATGCGAGCTTTTGAAGGAGAGTATTGGAATGAGTGAAATACTGACTTACCATTGGGAAGGAGATTATCTGATTCCCGATTTGATCCCACCGGAATCTCCGCATATCGGCATCTGGGGAGAACGTAGGCGACAGTTCCTTCGAGCGGTGAAACGACCGATTTACACAGGGATGCTTTTCAGTGGCACATTGAACGCCCATCTGGAGGAGATTGATCGAACTGCCGAAGAAATGTTCGATTGGCTCCTGGATCAAATGGCCGAGCGCGAAGGCGTTACTGAGCAGGTAAAAGCGGAAGACCAAATGAAGTGGGCGCGCCGAATGAACAGCATCCGCCACCGCGCCGAGGAAACTGTGCAGAAAGATCTGATTGAAAACTGAATGAAAGAAGCGCGGAAGACTGACCATCATGGTTCATCTTCCACGCTTTTCGTATATGTATATGGTATTCCGCGATTACTCGCCAAAGAACAGCTTCATGTCATCCTCCACACTGGTAATGCCTGCGATGCCAAACGTGTCAACCAAGATCTTTGCTACGTTGGGGCTCAGGAACGCTGGGAGCGTCGGGCCAAGATGGATGTTCTTCACGCCGAGATACAGCAGCGCAAGCAGCACGATGACTGCTTTTTGCTCATACCACGCGATGTTATAAACGATCGGCAGATCATTCACACTCTCCAGGCCGAAGATTTCCTGCAGCTTGAGTGCGATCAGCGCGAGGGAGTAGGAATCGTTGCACTGTCCTGCGTCCAGCACGCGCGGAATGCCGCCGATGTCACCGAGGCCAAGCTTGTTGTACTTATACTTCGCGCAACCGGCGGTCAGGATCACGGCGTCCTTCGGCAGCGCCTTGGCAAAGTCTGCGTAGTACTCGCGGGTCTTGTGGCGGCCGTCGCAGCCAGCCATGACGACAAACTTCTTGATCGCGCCGGATTTGACCGCGTCCACGACCTTGTCCGCGAGGGCAAACACCTGTTCATGGGCAAAGCCGCCGACGATCTCACCCTGCTCCAGCTCAGTGGGAGGTGCGCAGCGCTTGGCATGCTCGATGATCTCGGAGAAGTCCTTGCGCTCACCATAAACGCCTTCGATGTGCTTGCAGCCGGGGTAGCCCGCCGCGCCGGTGGTATAAATTCGGTCAGCATAGCTGGCCTTGGGCGGCACGATGCAGTTTGTAGTCATGAGGATGGGACCGTTGAACGCATCAAACTCCTCCTTCTGCTTCCACCAGGCATTGCCGTAGTTGCCCGCAAAATGGGGGTATTTTTTGAAGGCGGGATAGTAGTGGGCGGGCAGCATCTCGGAGTGGGTGTAGACGTCCACACCCGTGCCGGCCGTCTGCTCCAGGAGCATCTCCAGGTCTCTGAGATCGTGGCCGGAGATCAGGATGCCGGGATTCTTTCTGACGCCGATG
>JAZQDI010000066.1:0-11586 GCA_045546715.1 Oscillospiraceae bacterium
CGACTGCGACGTGCTGAGCGTGGGTGACGTGGTCGACGCCAAGATTACCGCCGTGGACGAGGAGAAGCACAAGATCAGCCTGTCCATCCGGGCTCTGACCCAGCCCGAGCCGGCTCCCGAGCGTCATCAGCCCGCTGAGGAAGAGGTCTTTGACGATGAGCCCGCCGCTCCCGAAGAGGACGCGCTGGTTTACGAGGTCTCTGCCACCGGCGAAGCCACCGGCAACATTCCCGCCGACGCCGGCGACGACGAGTAATCCAAAGAAAACAAAAATCACACCTCAATTCGAGGTGTGATTTTTTATAGATAAAGCTTCAGATCAGGGGAGAGGGGCACCGCTTCTTCGGAGAGCGTGGAGATGGTCTCGGGATTTTGAACCAGATGCAGCTTCTGCTTTCTTGTGAGGCGTTTGATGTGCCATTCCAGACTCCGTGCCGCATGACCGTCCGGCACCTGCCAGAGGGCCTCGAGCGCCGTCACCGGGCGGCTGCGGGTGTATTTCGCGCACTCCGGACCTCTTGCCAGATGTTCCTTCAACCGTTTGCGGATATCCTTCGCCATGCCGGTGTAGATGGAATCATCAGCGCAGCGCACCATATAGACATACCAGCAATCCCGGGACATTGGCTTCCTCCTAACAAAAAACCCGAAGATCAAAGATCTCCGGGGTGGAGCTAGTGAGGTGACTCGAACACCCGACCTGCTGATTACGAATCAGCTGCTCTACCGGCTGAGCTACACTAGCATATTCAGAAAAAACTTAAAAATATCACCGCGAACCTAAGTCCGCGGTGACATTGGTCCGAGTGCCGAGATTCGAACTCGGGGCCTCTTGAACCCCATTCAAGCACGCTACCAACTGCGCTACACCCGGATTTTGATAAAACCCTTGAACCATTGATGTTCAAGGGCTCATCTTGGAGCTGCTGGGCAGATTCGAACTGCCGACCTCATCCTTACCAAGGATGCGCTCTACCTACTGAGCTACAGCAGCATACAAATCCCGCAGAGCGAAAACGCTCCGCGGGAATGGCGACCGAGAAGGGACTTGAACCCTCGACCTCTAGCGTGACAGGCTAGCGTTCTAACCGACTGAACTACTCGGCCATGACTCCGCGCTGTCGTCCAGCGCTTGACTAATATACCACGGCATTATCATAAAGTCAAGAACTTTTTTCGAGAATTTTTTCTGTTTAAGAAACACCTGCCCGCCGCGGTTTTTTCCGGGCGGACAGGTTCATTTTTATTTGAGCAGATCCTCCAGCCGCTTCATGCCGTGATGAATCGTGACTGCGATGACGCGGTCCCCGTCCTGGATGGCGTCGCCGCCGCCGGGGATGAAGCAGTCTCTGCCGCGGATGACCGCCGCGATCAGAACGGCGCTCTTGAGCTTCAGATCCTTGAGCGGCACGCCGATGACCGGCGACGGCGCGCGGGCGGAAAACTCCAGCGCCTCCGCCCTGCCGTCGGCAATGAGGCGAAGTGTCTCGACGCCGCTGACGTTGGCACTGTTTTCCATGGCGCGGACATACTCCGTGATGCGCGAGGCGGCCACGCCGGCCGGCTGGATCGACGTGGTGATGCCGTGGGAGTCGGCAAGCTGAATATAGTTGTCCTCGTTGATTTTGGCGACGACCTTCGGCACCTGCTCCGACTCGGCAAAGGAGGCGATGACCACATTCACGGCGTCAGAATCCGTGAGCGCCACGAGCGCGTCCGTGTCCAAAAGCCCCTCCTCGCGCAAAACGTCTGGCTGCGCGCCGTCGCCGCAGATAATGGTTGCCTCCGGCAGCAGATCCTGCAGAACCTCGCAGCGCTCCTCGCTGCGCTCAATGATCGTGGAGCGGATGCGCATTTTGGCAAGCTCCGCAGTGAGTCGGACGGCGATGCGGCTGCCGCCGATGATCATGACGCTCTGCGTCTCGTGGGAAAACTCGCCCAGACGGCGAAACAGCCCGTGCAGCTCATGGGGACTGCCGACAAGCGTGACGGCGTCTCCCGCCTGAAGGACATAGTCGCCGTTCGGGATATGGAGCTCCCCGGAGCGCTCGAGGGCGCAGATGAGGACGCCGGCACTGAAGTCAGACCGGAAGTCCTGCAGCTTGACGCCGCAGAGACGGCTGCGCGCCGAGACATGATACTCCACCAGCTCTGCCAGACCATGGGCGAAGGGCTCGACCTGCGCTGCCACCGGAAAGCGCAGCACGCGGGAGATCTCCTTGGCCGCGCTGCGCTCGGGGTTCACCGAGAGACTGAGACAGAGCTCGTCCTCCAGCAGCACCAGATCCTCATAGTATTCCTCGTCGCGCACGCGGGCGATCGTATGCGTCGCGCCGAGCTTGCGCCCGACGGCGCAGGCGATGATATTCGTCTCGTCGGACATGGTGGCGGCGATGAGCAGATCGGCAGTCGCAGCGCCGGCGAGCTTCAGGTGCTCAATGTTCGCCCGTCCCTCCACAACGATGACGTCCAGCGTGGTGGAAATGAACTCCGCGCGGCGGTGATCCGGCTCCACGACCGTGATATCGTGATTCTCCAGCAGCAGCTGCCGGGCAATGGCATAGCCCTGACGTCCGCCGCCGACGATGATAATTTTCAAAACAGATCCCTGCTTTCGTTGCGTTTCAAGATAGATTCAATTGTATCACAAACGCCGCAGGCTCACAAGAGCGCACGCATATTTTTTCCCCTGCCGCGCACAATAACCGCAGCATTCAAATGGGAGGCACAAGCATGAAACGAACCCTGTTAACTTTCCTCTGCGCGCTGACGGCGCTGTCCGCCGTCTCTCCCGCGCTGGCAGAGGCACAGAAAAACGATCTCGCCCACGCGCCGGAGTGCGAGAATCTGCAGATCGAGACCTATCGCGGCACCTCCGTCGGCGGTACGCTGACAGCGACCGATCCGGAGGGCGAAGCCGTGACCTATTCTCTCGCGACAGAGCCCATCAAGGGCACGGTGGAGCTGCACGAGGACGGAACCTTTATCTACACGCCGAAGGACAACAAGCGCGGCAAGGACTATTTCGGTTACAAGGCCACGGACACGGAGGGCAATACCAGTCAGGAGGCCACCGTGATCATCAAAATCAAAAAGCAGAAAACGGACGTCACCTATGACGACATGGCAGCCAGAGCCGAGGGCTATGACGCGGTGTGTCTCGCAGAGAACGGCGTGTTTATCGGCGAGTGTGTGGCGGGTCACTGGCTCTTCCGCCCGGAGGCGGCAGTGGAGCGCGGAGAATTTCTCGCCATGTGTCTGGCGATGACGGACGAGCCGGTGCTGCAGGGCGTGATGACCACCGGCTTCGGCGACGACAAGGCCATCCCCGCCTGGGCGAAGGGCTATGTCTCCACCGCGCGGATGAACGGCGCGGTCATCGGCGCGGCGGACGGGAAGAAGATCGTCTTTGACGCGGACCGCCCCATCACCCACGCAGAGGCTGCGGTGATTCTCAACCGGATGATCGCGCCGGAGGAAGTGAGCTTCACGCGCTCCGAGGCCGTGCCCGCCTGGGCAGCGCAGGCGGTGGCAAATCTGACGGACTGCGGCGTGATCGCGCCGGAGCAGGTCGGAAGCGAAGCGCTGACGAGAGCCGAGTGCGCCGTGATGCTGCACAACGCGCTGGAGGCAATTAATAATTAACTATAATTTATTATGGTTAACTAATACGAGAGCAAAAAGCGTGCTGCAAAATGCCCGATTCTGTCATTGCGAGGCTCCGTCAGGAGCCGTGGCAACCCGTTTCCCCTTCATGCGGAGTACGGATTCCCACGCCAGTGTGCGCACTGGCTCGGAATGACGGACACATTCGCATTTTGCAGCACGCCCTTTTCAATTAGTTTACCATAATATTATTATGATAATTACATCATCCCGTGCTTTTTGCGATAGGTGAAGCTGGACGGATGCGTGCGGCCGAAGAGGACATAAATGACGATGGCGAGAACGTTGAACACGCCCATCGTGACGAACATGCGCTCATAGCCCATGGCGGAGATGAGACTGCCCGCGATGCCGCCGCCGAGACCGATGCCGATGTCATAGGCGCAGAGGAAGGTGGAGTTGGCGCTGCCGCGGCGCTCCGGCGGCGCAATGGCCACGGCCATGGACTGCAGCGCGGGCTCCAGACCGCCGAAGCCGTAGCCCGCGAGGGCGGCGGCGAGGAAATAGGTGACCGGCGTCGGCCAGAGACCGAGCAGCAGAAGCGCCAGCAGCATGGCGAGGTTGCAGGTATAGGCGAAGACGCTCTCCCCTTTCCGGTCGGTGATTTTTCCGGCGGTAAGCCGCGTGAGCAGCAGAACGGCCGCCATGACCGTGAAGAACACGCCGCCGCTGGGGAGATTTGCCTCAGCGGCATATTTCGCCGTGAAGTTTTCCAGCGCGCCGTAGGTGAACATGAACACGAGCGCCACGACGGATGCGGGAATCGCGTCACGATCCAGCAGGTCGCGGAAGGACAGCGCCTTTTTCTGCTGCGGGACTGGGGGCGTTCGCAGCAGCGCAGCGAGAATCAGTGCGGCGACCGCAGCGACCGTACCGACGGAGAAGAGCGCCGTGAAGCCGAGCCTTTCCATGAGCGAAAGCCCGAGTGCAGGCGCGCAGGCCGTGGCGAGCGCGGTGGCGAGACCGAACATGCCCATGCCCTCGGCAAAACGCTGCTGCGGGATGATATCGGTTGCGATCGTCGCCGTTGACGTATTGGAAAACGCGAGCGACGCGCCGTGGAGCATGCGCGCGGCAAACGCTAAGAACAGGACACTCAGCGCGAGATAGCCCACCGGCATGAGCGCCATGCCGGCAAGGCCGATGAACAGAATCGCCCTGCGCTTTCCGCAGTCGAGCATCCAGCCGATGATCGGGCGGCAGAGCACCGCCACGATGGAAAACAGCGCCGCGGCAAGCCCGGCCTGCGCCTCCGTGCCCCCGAGATACTCCACATAGAACGGGAAGGTGGAGAGGATCATCAGGTGGTTGATGAATACGAGAAAGTTGATAAGAATAATGAGGACGAAATCTTTCGTCCAGAGTTTGACTTTGGGTTCTGACATGGGTTACCTCCATAAAAAATGCGCAAGACCGGCTGCGGAAAGCAACCGGTCTTACGCTTGTGCTGCACATTGCAGAGTGTATTCTATCACGTGTTTTTCCAAAAAGTCAAGCGTCTTTCCCCTGCTTGATGTGCTGGCCGATGATCTCGGACACATCCGTGACCGTGACAAAGGCGGTGCCGTCCATGTCATGGATGATCTGCTTGACGGTGGGTACCTCAATGCGTGTGAGGACGCAGTAGAGCACGGTTTTCTCGCCGGAGATCATGCCGCTGCCCTCCATGAGCGTGCAGGTGCGGCCAAGCCGCTCATAAATCGCGTCGGCAATGTGCTTGCCCTGATCGGTGATGATCATGAGCGCCTTGCCCTGCTCCATGCCGTTTTCCACGAGATCGATGACGCGGGAGGTGATGAAATACGTCAGCAGGCTGAACAGCGCGCGGTCCACGGAAAAGAGCAGCCCCGCGGCGCCGTAAATGACAATATTGAATCCCAGGATGATCTGTCCGGTGGAAAAGCTGATTTTGCGGGAGAGAATCATGGCGACGATCTCCGTACCGTCGAGACAGCCGCCGGCGCGCAGGATGAGTCCGACGCCGAGACCGAGCAGCACGCCGCCGAACACCACCACGAGCAGATCCTCATCCGTGATGGCAGGCAGGGGCGCGAAGACTTCAAGCAGCGCGGAAAACAGCACCATTGCATAGAGCGCGCGCACGAGAAACCGCCAGCCCAGCCGGCGCAGGCCGAGCAGCAGAAACGGCACATTCAGCACCACGATATAGAGACCCAGCTTCACAGGCGTGAGCTGCGCGAGAATCATGCTGATGCCGACCACGCCGCCGTCGAGAATCGTGAAGGGGACAAGGAATTCCTCCAGCGCGAAGGCAGCCACGGCCGCGCCGATCGTGAGCATGAGAAACGGAACCACATGCGCAGTGAACACATTTTCCTTTTGCTTCACAGCTCAATGCCCTCCTGACGCACGGACTTGATGCCGAGAAAGGAGCGCAGAGACAAGCGCACCGTATCGGCATAGTGCAGGCGATACGGCGGCAGAAGAATCTGCCCCACGGGCGCGGGCTTTGCCACAAAGCGCTTTTTCAGAAACTCGGCCGCCTTTTTCTCCGGGATGATATGGGCATAGAGCTCCGTGACCTCAAAGTCGGAGTGATCGCTCGAGACGACCTCCACGACAATGGTCTCCCTTCCCTTCCGGCGCATGTATTCGATCAGCTCCGGCGAATAGATAAATTCCATAAGAACACCTCTCCGACAGTGTAGCACGAAACGGCAAAACGCGTCAACGCAGAATAAAGCGGGCGGATGGTCTCATACAATCAGGTAAAGAAACCGAAAAGGACGGAACGATCATGAAACGAATCCTGCCCCTGCTGCTCATTGTCATTTTCCTCATGCCTGCCCGCGCGGTGACCGCCGCGCCGGAGGACGCCTTCGACCTCAAGTCGGAGGCGGCAGTGCTCATGGAGCCGGAGACCGGGACGGTGCTCTATGAAAAGGACGCGCACAGCCACCGCTCGCCCGCGAGCGTGACAAAAATCATGACGCTGCTGCTCATCGCCGAGGCAGTGGACGGCGGCGTGATTGCCATGGAGGACGCCGTAACCGCGAGCGCCAAGGCAGCCTCCATGGGCGGCAGCCAGATCTGGCTGGAGGAGGGCGAGCAGATGACCGTGGAAGAAATGATCAAGTGCATCGCCGTGGCCTCCGCCAATGACTGCGCCGTCGCCATGGCGGAGAAGCTCGCGGGCTCGGAGGAGGCCTTCGTGAAGAAAATGAACGACCGGGCGGCAGCGCTCGGCATGACCGACACGCATTTTCTCAACTGCACGGGGCTGACGGAGGATGCGGAACACTATACCAGCGCGTGGGACATTGCGCTCATGAGCCGGGAGCTGCTGCGCCATGAATGGATCAGGCAGTTTACGACTGTGTGGATGGACGAGGTGCGCGGCGGGCAGTTCGGGCTCACGAACACAAATAAGCTCGTTCGGTTCTACGAAGGCTGCACGGGACTCAAAACCGGCTACACGAGCACGGCCATGTACTGCCTCTCGGCGACGGCGGAGCGAAACGGCACGAGCTTCATCGCCGTGGTGCTGCACGCGCCGAGCTCGGACGAGCGAAATCAGGACGCGCGCACGCTCCTGGACTACGGCTTTGCCAGCTGTGCGCTGTGGCGCGCGGAGGCCAATCTCACGCTGCCGCCGGTGCCGGTAAGGCTGGGGACGGCGGAGAGTCTGCAGCCGATTTTGGAGGGCGGCGCCGTGCTCACGGAGACGGACGGCGGCGCGGTAACCTGGGAGCTGAATCTGCCGAAGGAGATTGCCGCGCCCGTGCAGGCGGGCGACGCGCTGGGCACGCTCATCGTGAAAAACGACCGGGGTGAGATCGCCGAGCTCACGATCCGCGCGGGCGAGAGCGTGGATGCGCTGCAGCTGCGGGACATCTGGTGGCGGGTGCTCACTTCTGTCTGAACCCGACGCATGCCGGTGCGGGCGGATGATATCCGCCCCTGCGGAGGGCTGCGGTCAGATTTTTTCCTTGCGAAAAATGATTCTTGGTGTATACTGGTAGTGAAAGAATACTGCACAATAAATAACGGAAGAAGGTATACACATGTTGAAAGTGGATCTCTCTGGCGCGAAATCGTTTTTTGACGCCGCCGGACCCGACTATGCTGCCGCCGCTGCCGCCCACCGCACGCTGAGCGAGGGCACCGGCGCAGGCGCCGACTTCACCGGATGGCTGGGTCTGCCCCAGCGCGTGAAGAGCGAAGAGCTCAAGCAGATTATCGCCGCCGCCAACCGCATCCGCTCCCGCAGCGAGGTGCTGGTCGTGATCGGCATCGGCGGCTCCTATCTCGGCGCCAAGGGCGCGGTGGAGCTGCTGCGTCCGAAGCCGAAGGCCGGCGATCCGCAGATCATTTTTGCGGGCAACTCCCTCTCCCCCGACGCCCTGCAGGGACTGCTCGAGGAACTGGGCGAGAAGGATTTTGAGATCAACGTGATCTCCAAGTCCGGCACCACGCTCGAGCCCGCGCTCGCGTTCCGCATGTTCCGCGGCCTGCTCGAGGCCAAGTACGGCGCTGAGAAGGCCCAGAAGCGCATCATCGCCACGACCGACGCCAACCGCGGCGTGCTCAAGGGCATGGCCAACGAGGCCGGCTGGGAGACCTTTGTCGTGCCGGACGATGTGGGCGGCCGCTTCAGCGTGCTGTCCGCCGTGGGTCTGCTGCCCATGGCCGCTGCCGGTATCGACGTCAACACCGTGATTGAGACGGCCATCGCCTCTCTCGCCGCCATGGATCAGCGCTCCCCCGAGAACCCCGCCTGGCAGTATGCCGCCGCGCGTCAGCATCTCTATCGTCTCGGCAAGAGCATTGAGATTCTCGCCTGCTACGAGCCCACCTTCCGGTATATGGCCGAGTGGTGGAAGCAGCTCTACGGCGAGAGCGAGGGCAAGAACGGCATCGGCATCTACCCCGCAAGCGTGGAGTATAACGCCGATCTGCACTCCATGGGTCAGTATGTGCAGGACGGCCCGCGCACACTGATGGAGACCGTCGTGACCTTCGAGAATTCTCTGAATGACTTCAACGTTCCCTTCTCCATGGGCGACCCCGACAGTCTGAACTATCTTGCCGGCCGCAAGCTCAGCGAGATCAGCCGTCTGGCGCAGGAGGCCGTGAAGGCGGCGCACATCTCCGGCGGCGTGCCGAATCTGGAGATCAAGGTCGACCGCCGCGACGAGGTGGGCTTCGCCGAGCTCGTCACGTTCTTTGAGCTCGCCTGCGGCATCTCCGGCTACATGTCCGGCGTGAACCCCTTCGATCAGCCCGGTGTGGAGGCTTACAAGAAGAACATGTTCAAGCTGCTGGGAAAACCCGGAACCTGATCGAATTTACAGAAGTTTTCATTGATTCAAAATTGTTTTCGTGGTAAGCTATCTATAAGGATGTTCACACGCATCCAAAGTTTTACACATAGGAGTGTGATCAACAATGGTTCAACTGATTATGGGTCTGAAGGGTTCCGGTAAGACCAAGCGTCTGATCGAGAACGTGAACGCCGCGCTGGAGCAGGAATCCGGCTCCGTCGTCGTCATTGAAAAGGACAAGAAGCTCACGTTTGATATCCCCTATCAGGCTCGTCTGGTGTTCGCCAGCGACTATTCCATCGGCACGGTCGAGTTCTTCAAGGGCCTGCTGAGCGGTCTGCACGCCGGCAACTACGACATCACCCATATTTTTATTGACAATTTCGTGAAGATGATGCCCGGCGTCACTGAGGCGGACATCGAGGAATTCCTCGACTGGCTCGAGGCTTTCTCCGAGAAGGAGAGCGTGAAGTTCACCGTGAGCATGACGCTCAACCCCGAAGAGGTTTCCGAGAAAATCCGGAAATTCGCGATCTGACCATATACAGCAAAAGGCATGCGGCGGATGCCCCCGGGCTTTTTCCGGTTTTTTTGATGGATTAAACGTTTCCGTCCAGCACGTCCTGAATCGTGACGCCGGAGAGATACTCGTCCATAATCGTGTCCAGATGCTTCCAGAGCGGCAGCGTGAGACACTGCTCCGCGCGCTCGCAGGCGCTCTGATCCATGGCGAGACAGGACACAGCCGCGAGAGAACCCTCCGCGCTCTGCAGAACCTGCGCAACCGTGATCTCGTTTGCAGGACGGCTCAGACGGTAGCCGCCCTCCTTGCCGCGCTGACTGATGACGAGACCGGCACGGTTGAGCGAGGCGGTGATGGCCTCCAGATATTTCAGCGAGACCTCCTGCCGCTGGGAGATGTGCTTGAGAGAGACAAAGCCGTCCGACCCGTTTTGCGCCAGATCCAGCATCATGCGCAGGGCGTAGCGGCCTTTGGTTGAGATGACCATGCAAAGGCCTCCTTTCTTCTCCGGCTTTAATATACCACTAAAATTACAGGAATTCAAGCACCCCTCCCCTGTTTGCGACATAGGATGAGTCACGAACGGACATCTGGAGGGATGACAATGCAGCAGGACTGCCTGATCTTATTTCGCTCGCTGACCTACGCCCAGCGGGCTGCCCGCGCGCTAGAGCGCAGCGGGCTCACCGCCACGATCCGCAAGGCGCCGCCCGGTTTGTCTGACCGGGGCTGCACCTACTGCGTGCGCATCCGCGCGCGGAATCTCAGCGGCGCGCTCGCGCTGCTCGCAAAGCAGAAGCTGGACCACGGAAAGGTCTTTCTCGCCGGACCGGACGGCAGCTGGCAGGAGGTGCGCGGATGATCTATCTCGACAGCGCGGCCACGAGCTTCCTCAAGCCGCCGACGGTACGCCGCGCCATGGCAGCTGCCATACAGAACATGACGACGCCCGGCCGCGGCGGACACGCGCTCGCCATGCGCGCGGCCGATACGATCTACCGCTGCCGGACGCAGGCGGCGGCGTTCTTTGGAGAAGCGGATCTGGGCCGCGTCGTCTTCACGATGAACGCGACGCACGCGCTCAATATCGCAATCCGCTCACTCGTGCGCCCGGGTGATCCGGTCGTCATTTCCGGCTGGGAGCACAACAGCGTGACCCGCCCGCTGCATGCGCTGGGCGCGAGGGTTCGCGTCGCGCGGGGCAGACTCTTTGAGCCGGAGGCGGTATTGGAGGACTTTCGCCGTCTGCTCCCGGGCGCGAAGGCGGCGGTCTGCACACATGTGTCGAATGCCTTCGGCTTCGTTCTGCCCATCGAGGAGATCGCGGCGCTCTGCCGCGCAGCGGGCGTGCCGCTGATTGTGGACGCGGCGCAGTCGGCGGGTGTGCTCGCAGTGCGGCAGGATCAGCTGCAGGCGGCATTTATCGCCGCGCCGGGGCACAAGGGGCTCATGGGTCCGCAGGGCACGGGCGTGCTTCTCTGCGGCATGGACGGGGAGCCGCTTCTGCAGGGCGGCACGGGCTCTGCCAGCCGGGAGCAGACCATGCCGGAATCCCTGCCGGACCGCCACGAGGCGGGAACGCACAACATGCCGGGCATCGCAGGACTCTCGGCGGGGCTGGAATTCGTCGCGCCGCGCCGCGCGCGGATTCATCAGTGGGAGGATCAGCTGCTGCGTCAGCTCGTCGCGGGGCTGCACAGAATCGACAATCTGGACCTGTTTTATGATCCGGCGGGCGCGTGCCAGTGCGGGGTACTCAGTCTGCGCAGCCGCTTAACGGACTGCGAGACCCTGGCCGGAAGACTTGCCGAGGCGGGTGTCGCCGTGCGCGGCGGGCTGCACTGCGCGCCGCTGGCGCACGAGAGCGCGGGCACGCTCGAAACCGGCACGGTGCGGCTCAGCCTCTCCCCGTTTCTCACGCCTCGGGAGATCGACGCCGCGATCCATCTGGTGCGGCAGGCGGTCTGACGGGAGACAAAACCGGTCGAATTTCCGCGCGAAAATGGTTGTTGACAATGACCTTTGAATGTGCTAAGATACCATAGCACGATGAAATTCGAAGTCGGAGGCCAAGCGGTCTTAGGAAGACAATGACTAGACCCAACTCCTTGG
>JAZQDI010000067.1:0-18520 GCA_045546715.1 Oscillospiraceae bacterium
CTGCTTTGCTATGCTTTGATCTTGGTCCCGGCGTGATTTTCGGCGGCTTTTCCGCTCGGATTTGCCCCTTATTTCGCGCTGTGACGAACGTTGGATGAAAGGTTGAATATTTACCTTACGTTCACCTTTTCATTCAACGAAACTGACAGCCTCTAATGCGTACGAACGTACACCCTTCTCTGCACTTCTTTTTCTGCCGACGAATGTGTTTGCAGCCCTCCTTTCACTCTGAATTTCGGCAGAAAAAGAACCCCACCTTCTGAAAAAGTGGGGGCAGTTATCAAATATTCTGAAACCCGGTTTTCGAGGCGCAAAAACCGGAAAGGAGCGTGGTCGAATGGCAAACCAATATATCATTCCGCAGATCTCGGCGCTGAGCCTGCTGGTGCACAACAAGGGCACGACGCTCACGGATCACGATTGGCAGAATCTGATCGAGCGGACGGTGCAGGATGACTGCCCGATCTTCTATCAGGCGCGCAAGCTGATGGGCAGAGACCAGCCCTATCTCGGAGACGAAGAGAGCCTGTACGATGTATTCGTGTACATCGACTTCTCCGGCATCTTCGACCGCAAGCCGGTCGGTCAGGTGCTGGAGCTGCAGAAGAAGGCGGAGGCGCTCTTTCGCCCGGAGGGCGTGGAGCTGGATATCCGTTTCGAGCTGAAACACTATGTTGCCTTCGAGCGCTCCGCAAGCATGGGCAGGGCAAACCGGCTCGCCTTTGTCCGCAGGGACATTTATGAAAAGCTCCGAGAGCGCATGATGCTCGGCATGGAGATCGGCAAATGCCAGCTCTCGAAGCTCTATGCCTATAACGCCCTGATGTTCACAGATGGTGACCGGATCAAGAGCCAGGACTTTCTGAATGCCAAGCGCATCATCGTCATCGACAATCCGAAAACGCTGGTGCGGGATGTGCCGGTCATCACCGTGACGGATGACGGTTCTTCGGATGCGATGCGTACCTATCGCCGCATCCAGGATCAGATGGACGTGGAGGTGCTGGAGTTCGACGGCGAGGGACTGGTGTCGAAGGAGCTGGCGCCGCTGCTCTGCGGTTATGAGGAAGAACATCATTCCTTTCAGATCCGACTGCCGTACATCAAGGGCGTTGTCCATGAGGTGGACTACAAGCGCCTGTTTCACGAGCTTAAAATCTCCGAGGTCACGGACATCTGGGGTGAGCGGCACCGGATCGACGATGTGGATCTCATCCTCACCAAGAGCATGTTCAAGGGCTTCGGTTGGATGACCGAAAACGGGCTGACCTGGGCGGAATATCTGGAACGCTGCCGGAAGTACGATCACGCTCTGTATGTGTCTGGCAGAGACAAGCCGGAGCAGGAGGGCACGATCGATCTGAACTACCAGTTTTTGATCACGCTCGCCATCTCCGAGGAGGAGTTTCGTCCGTCAGATCTACCGCTCGGCTGGGATCACTCCCCGGAGGACGATCCGCGCCAGTGGCTCACGAAGACGACCGAGACCACCTATTATAATCTGATGGCGGATGAGAAAACGAGGCTCAACTATTTTACCCGCCGTCTGCATGGAAGAACGCCGGACCACCCGGATGACCGATGGCGGCGCGCGGAGCTGCTGCAGAAGCACCCGGAGTTTATCCATGAGGCCATCTTCACCAAGGAGCTCTCCGACCACGCGGAGCGCATTCGGAAGGGATATGCGCTGGGGCAGTTGCTGGTCGCGGGGGATAACCGGTATCTCTCCGATGACCTGATGCGGCTGCTCGCGCACATGACAGGCAGCCCAGTTCTGTGGTCAGAGTGCCTTGAGGGGAATCAGATCTATGCGCCGCAACCGTGCTATCTCCCGTCAGATCACTACACGGTGCTCCGAAGTCCGCACATCGCACGCAATGAGGAGGCGCTAGTCACACCGCTGCCGAAGGCCGGCCATTTTCGGAAAAAGTATCTCTCTCACCTGAATTATGTGCTGATGGTGGACTCTCGGTCGCTGATCCCGGAGCGGTTGGGCGGCGCGGACTACGACGGCGATATGGTCAAGACGGTCGCGGACCCGATGCTGAATCAGTGTGTGCTGCGAAGCTTCTCCGAGGGGATGCCGCCGGTTTTGAAGATCCCGGCTGCCGAGCCGCTGATCTCGGACGCGAACGATTGGCAGGCGCGGTTTGAGACCGTGAAGCGCACCTTTTCCTCCCGCGTCGGGCAGATCAGCAACGCCGCCATGCGCCGGGGCGTGATCGCCTATAACGAAAACAGCTCACCAGAGGCGAAGCAGCGCTACCGGGAGGAGACGGAAACGCTCTCCATTTTGACCGGGCTGGAGATCGACTCCGCCAAGAGCGGTGTGAAGCCGGATCTCAGCCTGTACCTTGGAAACCAGTCCTCTGTCAGGAATGTGTTTCTCCGGTACAAGGCGATTGCAGGCGATGATGATAACCGGAAGTGGTATGAGTCTACGAAGCAGGCGCGGCTGAAAGCCTATTTTGTTTCCGTGGATTGGAGCAAGGTCAGTTCCAACCTTGAAAAGCTGCCGTATTACGCGCAGAAGCTGAAGGAGGACACCGTGCTGGTTCAGCCGGAACCCGCTGACGATGCGGCGCTGTTTCTCTTCGCGCAGGATCCGGATTGGAAAGCGCAGCTTGATCCGCAAGCCATGCAGAGAATGCAGGAGATCATATCCGCCTACGAGGAGGCTCAGCGGCGCTGCCGTATGCGGAGATTTCTCCCGGATGCATTTCCGCGCCGGAAGGACATTGTCCGCATCCTGTATTCCCGCGGGCAGGAGGGGCTATACGATGTGGATTATCTCTACAGCCTGCTGGAGAATGTGAACTACACAAACCTGCAGGCGGCGCGCCGGATGCTCACGGAGCAGGCGTGGCATCTCACGCCGCCGGAGGATCGCCGAACGGTGTTCTACCGCATTGGGGAGCACCTGCGGAACATCTACCGATTTGAGGAGCTGTTCTGCGATTTCCGCTGCGGCGGTTACCGGGTCTTGGGCGATCTGATCTGCGATTGGGACGATTACCTTCAGCGGGAGGGCATTGAAAATCACCTGATCTACAAGGACGACGGCGAGGATCTGCGGCACCTGCTGTATGATGCGGACCGCAAGCGAGACATTCAGGCGTATTTGATCTCACAGTGCAGCTCTCTACTGGGCAGAGCGAATCTGACCAACAGCGAGGACGTGAAATGTGCTGCCGCATTGGGAAAGCGCCGGTTCATTCTGGAAGTCATGCCGGGCGCCATTCTGGCCTATGAGCAGCTGCAGGAAATCCACAGGAAAGCGGAGAAGCGAGCGGATCGCAGAGCATTTCTAAGGAGGTTGATTCAGAGATGACGAATGAATGGGCGGAGTTCCGGGCGTATACGACGCAGCCGGTCTACTCCTGTGCCTCCAAGCGAGACCACAGCTATCTCGGGCGGTTCACGATAGACATGATTCAGGAGCCGGTCGGGCTGGCGCGCATTCTCACGATTCTCGCACGGGGGTATCTGTTTCACGATGCGGACGGAGCGCTTTTGAACGGCAGTCCCTACGACCGCACAGACCTTGCCCGCCGCGCGCTTTGTGCGTGGTGCAGCGAGCCGGAAAAGAAAAAAAGCTCCGATCCTCCGGTGGACTTTCGAGCGTTGTCCACCGAATTCCCGGAGCTTGTGGATGATAAGGGCAGGGGCTGGTATTACCGGCATGTGAAGGCGGTGATTGCCTTTGTCCGCTCACATACGGAGGAGACGGATCAATGGACGCAGAAAAAGATCGTCCCGATTTCCAAAGGCTTCACGAACGACTGGAAGAAGAAAGTGCGCCAAATGCAGGTGCCGGTGTTTCACTACAAAACGAAGGGCGCGTGGATTCACCGGTTTGACGATATGATTGCCGACGCGCTGGAGGCAGGGCCGCTGCGGACGGAGGAATATCTGCTGCCCGACGAATATGTGAAGCGGATTGGCGAAGTGGTCTCTGATGACAAGCTGAAATCAGTCACAGCCGAGGTAATACGGTTCTATCTCGCCAACCGCAGCGACGATACCCCGTGGGTTGTCCTCCCGGTGCAGAGCTTCGACGCCTACTACGGCAGCACCGCATTCAGCAAAAAGCAGCTTGCCGCCATACCCAAGGAGCTGATTGTGCGCGAATACCGGGACGGAATTTGCCGGATTTGCTTGATGGAATCATAAAAAATTGCCCGACTCCCAATGGAGTCGGGCATCTTACATTGGATTTGCTTATTTTGCCACGTTTTCACAGAAGCGCATCAGAATGGTTGCTACCTGAGCGCGGGTGGCATTGCCCTGAGGCACAATCGTTTTTGTGGTTACGCCCTGAATCAGCTTCGCGCCGACGGCCCACTGCACGGCGTCCTTAGCCCAGCCGCTGACGCTTCCGGCGTCTGTGAAAGCAGCCAGATCGTCCTTGGCGGAGACATCATACTTCTTGAAGTTCGCGTAGCGCAGCAGAAGCGTGGCGGACTGCTCGCGCGTGACGTCTGCATCGGGGTCAAATTTGGTTGCCGAAATGCCCTTCACAATGTCGTTTCCGGCAGCCCAGCAGACGGCGTCCGTGTACCAGGTTCCATCCTTCACATCGTCGAACGGGTTGTCATATTCGGAGGCATCCGGCTCACCGGCCATGCGGTAGAGTACTGTGACGAACATGGCGCGGCTCATGGCAGTTTCCGGTGCAAAGGTGGTGTCAGACATGCCCTTGAAGAGACCATGCTTCACGGCATACGCAACAGAATCGGCATACCATGCGTCGTCCTTCACGTCGGTGAAGGGATTTTCATACGGCTCTTCCAGATAGACTGCGATTCTGCCCTGCGGCTTGGCGTAAGTATCGCCGATCTTGCCGCCCAGCACCTGATCGATGTACATGGCGACGATGTCGCGGGTCTTGACGCCGTTGCCGTTGTTAATGTATTTCGCGTTTCCGCCGTCACGAAGGTCCTTGATGGTGTAAGCGGTGTCGTTGCCGTTCATGAGATAGTTGTCGGTGATGAGCGCGTAGGTCGCCTTGGGATCAAAGTCCTTTCCGGCGACGCTCTGGATCTCAACGCGGCTGACTTCCTTCGCGCGGAAGAACTTGCCGTATTCCTCGCCGGCCTGATACTCCTTGTATTTGTGAACCGCGTACTCGATGCCGGAGACCTGCCCGAAGCCGGGGCAGAGTTCCTCGCCGTAGTCTTTGGAGGGAGAGGTGCCCGCCTCCAAAATGTTCAGCAGATCGCTGCCGGTCACATACAGAATGCCCACGCCCATGGGGGAGAAGGGCAGCGCGCGGAGCAGATCAGTTTTGGTCACGTCGCCGGGATAGAGGAACTGATCACAGTTGCCGCCGTTCTGAATGGCGACAACCGGCGCGTCCTTCTGGAAGCCGTCAAACTTGTTTTCCGCGTACCACTTGAGCGCGTCGGCCACGAGGTCGCCCAGGTTGGTCTCTTCCTTCCATCCGATGCTGTCCGCACCGCAGAGGGTCACGTCGTTCACAGCAATCTTGTCGGCCTCACCGGCGGCCTTGGCTTCCGCGGCGAGCTTTGCCACATCCGCATCCGGGGTCACAGCGGGGAGCTTTTCCTCGGTGACAACTTTGGTGGCGTTGTCGATCACATACACGCCGCAGACTGCCTTGCCGTCATTCGTGATGGAGATGGTCACAGTGGCGCCGGAAACCTCGGCGCCGGAGTTGTTCAGGCAGACGCTGATGCCGCTTCCAAACTGGACCGCCGCGGGATCGCCGAAGGTGTAGCCCTTGGCAAAGCCATCCTGGAGCAGCGACGGAACGGCGGTATCGGTCAGCGCATAGACCGTCACCGCGCCGTCAAAGAAGCTGACGGAAGCGTCAAAGTCGTAGTAGCCGGTGGCGTCTTCGCCTTTGGTGACGTTGGAGCTGATGACCTTGAAGGCGGCAGGCGCTTTGGCGTCACGGCTTGCCATGACGGCTTCGGCAGCCCATGGGGCGTTGATGCGGTATTCCTCTGCGTCAGCGCCGCGCAGCAGCTCCGCCTGCGTGAAATACTTATGGAGATTTGCGTGGTAGATCATGCCGGTGGTGGCGTCCGCGTAGAAAAACTCGCGGGTGCCCATGGCGGCAGCGTCATACCCGGCGGCGTCCATCAGGTTATAGATGGCGAGACCGCGATCCACGTTGGCAGAGGCCTTGCCCTGCAGATAGTTGCCCGCGTCCACGAGCAGCACGTCCGCACCTTTGGCGGCATAATCCGCTTTCGCCGCGGCGACGGCAGCATACTGATCCACGTCGCCGTTCAAATTGCCGGTGTAAATGACGACGGTTTTGCCCTCATATGCGCCCGCGGCGGAAGCGGCGGGAACGAGCAGCGCAACGATCATCATCACGGCCAGCAGCAAAGACAATGACTTCTTCATGAGGAACTCCTCGCTTTCTTTTGGGATAGGTCAAGTATAGCGACGTGGTTTTTTTGCCACAACCTACCCCCGGGGATAATTTTTGATTTTTCAGCAGAATGCAAAAAAAGACAAATCATTTTTTGTGAAAAACACAGCCCGCTGAAAAACCAGCAGGCTGTGTTTTATCCTCCGTAAATGGAACCGGAAACACCCAGCTCCGCAGCGATTCTGGCAGGGTCAACGTCTGCGTACCAGTCCGGATAGAGGAGCTTTGCAAAGCACAGCTTGTAATATAGCTGCTGCTCGGGTGTGCCGGCTTCCGCAGCGGACGGCACGATAAGGATCCGTCTGTCCGGAAAGCGCGAGAGCAGATTTTCGTATGCGTCAGAGAGCGCGCCGGAGGTGCATTTTACCAGCACGTTCGGATTCTTCTCTCGTACCCAATCGTCGTCTACCTCGCCGCCGCCCCGGTTTTCCGCCACATTCAGGACCGTTGTTCCGGCAAGCAGAGGGCTGTATCCGGGCGTGATGTGATCCGTGTCATATTCCAGATAGGCGGAGACTTTCTGGCAGGCATAGAGAGATTCGTTTGTGTTCTGCAGCACAAACGTCCAGTAGGCGAAGGGGTCATAGGTCCAGTGGGCATAGAGCGTCTGGTCCGCCTGAACCGTGATGGTGGTTTCCGGCGCGATCAGATCTCCGCCGTCCGGCGCAGTGAACCAGCCGTTAAACGCATAGCCCGGCTGCGTCGGAGCGGGCAGCGCACCGTAGGCGTCACCCGGATAAATGCTTCGCGTCAGTTCGGAGCGCAGCAGTCTGCCGCCCTGCGGATCGAGCGAGAGCGTATACGCCTCCATCTGTGACCAGTGGGCATAAAGCGTGTGCGGCTCCGAGAGGGTTACGATCGTGTTTTCGGTGACTCTTGTGCCGCCGTTTCGGGTGAAGTACCACCCGGTAAAGGCAAATCCCGTGCGCTTTGCGTCCGGCAGGGCACCGTACACGCTGCCAGGCTGCACCTGGACGGCCTCGCGGCTGCATTCGCCGCCGTTCGGGTCCAGCGTGACAGCAATTTTTTCTTTCTGCTTCTCAATCTGCTCTCCCTGACCGGGCGTGATGATGCTTACGTTGCTCTCCGGGGTGGTCTGCTTGTCGTCTTTGGAAGGCGAGGAGGGATTATCCGGATTGGGCGAAGTATCCGGTGGTCTGGTCGGCGTTGGCGTCGGCGTGCTTTCCGGCTCCGGCGTCGGCGTTGGGGAGGGATCGGGCAGGGGCGCCTGCTCCAGCACGATATCTGCGACAGGTCCCTCCAGAATCCGCATCCGGCATCCGGCGAGGGAGCAGATCAGGCAGGCGGCAAGCAGCGCGGCAGAGAATCGTTTCACCATGTGCATTTCCTGTGATCCTCATTTGGAGAAGTATTTTCTTGCGGTGTAAAATGCGTTGTCCAGCCGCTGAGTGTCATGCGATTCGTGCGCCTCCATTAGGGCTTGGTCCATTTCACCGCGCATCAGCTCGTTTGCCGTGGAGGACAGCGCAGAGCGCACTGCCGCCAGCTGTAGCATGACGCTGGTGAAATCTTCGCCCTCGTCAATCATCTTTTTCACACGAGCAAGATGGCCGAGATTTCGGTTGATGCGGTGCCTGACAGATTTGGAATAAACCGTGCCGTGCTCTGCCTTTGATTCCTTCTGATCCAAACCGAGCGCCTCCTTCTTTCGGAATTTGACGACATTATAGCCTCCTTTTGTGAGACTTCACAACCTGGGGAGGGGGATGTTTTTTCGGAAAAATAGCTGTGAAAACCAAATTTTGTGCAATTTTACATCCCCCGCCCCCGGTTGTGACACCGCTGGGAAAACGCTAAGATAAGTTTATTCCAAGCGGAAGGAGACGGGTTATGAGCAAAATGTCTTCTGTCAGACGATCAACCATCTGTGCGCTGTGTATCGCCCTCTGCATCGTGCTGCCCGTGGCGTTCCATGCGCTGGGCGTCGGCGCGGTGTTTCTGCCGATGCACATTCCGGTGTTTCTCTGCGCGCTGACCTGCGGCTGGGGCTATGGGATGTTCTGCGGCATTGCCGGCTGCGTGCTCTCTTCGCTGCTCACGGGCATGCCGACCATCACGGGGCTGCCTGCCATGGCGGCAGAGCTTGCGATATATGGGCTGATCACCGGCCTGCTGATCCAGATCATCCATACGAAAAAAGTCTACGCGGATTTATATCTCTCGGTCGTTGCCGCGATGATTCTCGGCCGTGTCGCGGCAGGCGTGATCAATGCCCTGATTTTCGCCCGCGGCGTGACCTACAGCCTTGCCATGTGGGCGTCGGCCTATCTCTTCACGAGCTGGCCGGGCACTATACTGATTCTCATTGCCGTTCCGGCGCTGATTGTGGCATTGATGCGCGCAAAGCTGATCCCGGAGCGCTATCCGAAAACAGGAGGAACCAAAGCATGATTGATAAAAATGACGTCATCCGGTTTTTTGACCGCTGTGCCCCGTTTTGGGATGCGGAGATGATACGGAAAGAGGATCTGATCTGCGCGATTCTGGATTACGGCGGCGTGACCGCCGGGGTGGACGTGCTGGACGTCGCCTGCGGCACCGGCGTGCTGTTTCCGGACTATCTGGCGCGGAACGTCGACTCCGTCACCGGCATCGACATTTCTCCTGAGATGGCGAAGATCGCCGCCTCCAAATATCCGCCGGAGCAGGTGCGGGTTATCTGCGGCGATGTGGAAACGGAGCTGTTCGACCGGCAGTTTGACGTGGTCATGGTTTATAACGCCTTTCCGCATTTCCCGGACGCGAATGCGCTCATTTCGGCGCTTGCGAAGGTCACAAAGCCCGGCGGCAGACTCTCCGTCGCCCACAGCATGAGCCGCGCGCAGCTGGATCATCATCACAGCGGAGCGGCGCACCCGATTTCCAACGGGCTCATGAGTGAGGACGATCTCGCGGCGGTCTTCGCGCCGTATTTCGATGTGGACGTCAAGATTTCGGACGACCAGATGTACCAGGTCTCCGGCGTCAGAAAGTGAGAAGCAGATGAAGAACCAATTCTCCGCCGTTTGCGGCGAAGTGAACAAGGTCATCATCGGCAAGCAGGACGTGGTCGAGAAGGTGCTCATGGCCATGCTGGCTGACGGGCACATCCTGCTCGATGTCGTCCCCGGCGTCGGCAAGACGACCTTGGCCGTGGCCTTTGCCCGCGCGATCGGCCTGAACTATTCCCGCATCCAGTTCACACCCGATGTGCTGCCGAGTGATATCGTGGGCTTTTCCATGTATCAGCAGCAGACGGGTGAATTTCGCTATATGCCCGGTGCCGTGACGAACGCAAACCTAGTGCTGGCAGACGAAATCAACCGCACCTCCAGCAAGACGCAGTCTGCGCTGCTCGAGGCCATGGAGGAGCGGCAGGTCACGGTGGACGGTACGGTGCATCCGCTGCCGAAGCCGTTTCTCGTCATCGCTACGGAAAACCAGGTCGGCGCTGCGGGCACACAGCTGCTGCCCCATGCGCAGCTCGACCGCTTCCTCGTGCAGCTCACGATCGGCTATCCCGATTTTGAGAGCGAAGTGGACATTCTCCGCGGCAGACGCACGGAAAACCCAATCGATTCCGTCCGCCAGACCATCACGGCGGCGGATCTGCTCGAGTTCCAGCGGCTGACAGCGGCTGTCACAATGAAGGACAGCATTCTGGAATACATCACGCGCCTTGCCTCCGCCACGCGCTCTCATGCGTGGATTCATCTCGGCGTCAGTCCGCGCGGCGCGCTCGCCGTGAGCAAGATGGCCCGCGCCTGCGCCATGGTGCGCGGGCGGGACTATGTGATCCCCGAGGACGTGCAGGCGGTCTTTTCCGATGTATGCGCGCACCGCATTCTCCTCTCGCAGAAGGCGAGAACCGAGCGCAAAACCGCGCAGGATGTGCTCGCGCAGATCCTGCAGGACGTTGCTGCGCCGACGGCGCTGGACTGAAACCATGTGGAAACGAAGGCTGGTGTGGCTGCTGCTGATTCTGGCAGCGGCTGCGCTGTATCTGTTTGAAAATAACGGCGCGACGCTTGCGGTGCTGCTGATTGTGTTGCTTGTGCCGCTCTTTGGCATCCTGCTTGCCGCCTTCGGAACAAAGAATGCGACAGCTGACATTGTGCTGCCGGAGCGCTGTGCCTGCGGTGACGAAATCTACGGTGCGCTGAACTCGCAGACCCGTGGTGAGGCTGTGCTCCTCGTTGAGAATCATCACACCGGCGAGTCGGCGGAGCTCTCCCTGCCGCTTATGCGGAGTGAAACACCCTTTACTGTTCAGGCCGCGTGCTGCGGCGTCGTGCGCGCAAGGGTAAAGCATCTGCTTGCGCGGGATCTCTTCGGCCTCGCCGCGTGGAAGTGCCCGGTCACCGCTGAAGCGGCGACCGTGGTGCTGCCCGCGCTGTTTCAGCCGGAGGTTGTGCTCACGGAGAGTTCCTTTGCCATGCTCGACAGCGAGGAATATTCCGCCGTGAAGCCTGGCTTTGATCCCAGTGAGACCTTCGGCATCCGGGAATATCGACCCGGCGATAATATCAAGACCATCCACTGGAAGGCCTCGCAGAAAACGGGCGAGACCATGATCCGCGAGCTCAGCCTCCCGGTAGAGCATCAGGTGTTGCTGCGATATGAAAACCCCGCGCTCGGTCAGGCGGTGCCGGAGACGATCCACAGCATGACGACGCTGCTGCTGAGCCTGTCCGCTGTGCTCACAGAGCAGGGCGTTGTCCACGATCTCGGCTGGCGCGGCGCACTCTGGCAGATTGATTCTGAGAATGCTCGCCTTGCAGCGATGGATGCGCTGCTGTCCCTTCCTCCGGAGACGGCGCCTGCGCTCCCGGCGCGCATCGGCGGAAGCTATGCCCATGTGGCGACAATCTCTGCAGAGCCGGTGCTGGGGCTCGCGGATCTCTATAACGGCAGTCACGTCACGGTGCTTAAGCCCGGCGCCGGCGCGGAGGGCCTGCAGCCAGACGGCACGGTGCAGATCTGTTATGAATCGCTGGAGCAATTGGGGAGGGTAGAGCTGTGAAATCCAATACCCTTGTTGTATCCGGAGCGAGCGTTGATCGGCAGCTGCCCTATGCCGCTGTGCTTCCGTTTTTGCTTTGCGTGGCCCTTTGGGGCGCGTTTTTGTGGATGGTTGGCCGTATTACGCTGCTGCCGTATTCCGCGGCAGGTTCCCTTGCCGCGCTGTTTCCGGTCTTTTGCCCGTCGCGAAAACACCGGCGTCTGGTTGGCTGTGCGCTGCTGATTCTGCTCACATTGACTGCTCTTTTGTTTTGGCGTCAGGTCTTTGGCGGACTTGCGGGGCTTCTAAACCGGCTCTTTGATTTGAGCGCTGCCCGTCAGCGGTATTTGTATGACAATTTTGCCGTTTCTGCGATTTCTCCGATTCCGGCGGTGCTGTGGGGCTCCGCACTGACTGCGGTCTGTTTCGGCTGGCTCGGCGCGTGGAAGCGCGCGCTGCCCGGCGTGCTCGCGGCCGCGTTCACCGCTGTCTCCTGTGCCTATTTCGGCGTCACACCCGGTGCGGCATGGCTGCTGGGGATTTTGGCGCTCTCAGGGCTCTCCATGGCAGCGAGGTCTGAGCTTCGAGCGGCTGTCCTTTTGCTGGCTTCTGCGGCGGTGATTGCAGGGCTCACGCTCTGGCTCCTGCCGGGAGAAAACGCGCGCGTCTCCGTGCTGGACGATCAGCTGCGCGACACGCTCGCCCTGACCACTGTGACGCAGCAGCGGCAGCCGGAGAATGCTCCCACACCCACGCCGGAAAGCCAGCCGGAGCAAGAGAACAAAGAGCCCATGCTCCTCCAGATCCGGGAGAGCATGGACCCCAAAACCATCCTTTTGATTGTGTTGATTGCGGTGATTCTTTTGGTGCTGTTTGTCCCTGCCATTCTCCATGACCGGCGGCAGAAGCGGCGCGACCGAAACCGCGCGGGAATGGAGAGCGCAAACAATGCCGAGGCGATTCGCGCCACCTTCCGCTATGCGCTGCTCTGGCTGCGCGCTTCCGAGAGCGATGCGCTGGAGATGCCCGGCTATGACGCTGCATACAAGCTCTGGCAGGAGGCCGCTTTCAGCGACCATGCCATGAGTGACGCCCAACGCGACCAGATGACGGCATTTCAGAAAACCGTCTCCGATACGATACAAAGCCGCGCCGGAAGGCGGCTGAGGTGGAAACTACGGTATCGATACGCACTCTGAATCAAAGCTGCGGGGAAAGCACAGGACGTGCTTTCCCCGCAGCGGTTTTGGAGAGAGTCATACGGTCGCATGGCGCACGACCGGATGATATATGAAAGAAGATGCAGATGAAGAAACTCCGAAAGAAAAGGGCCGCGGGGAGAGTGAGACGTAAAGCTCTCCCCGCAGAAGGGAAAGGGGGAATCGCGCGGACGCAGACCAAAACATCCGCGCACTTGGAAGGTGAGACTTGAAAGCTCTGAAATACCTGATGGTCAAAGCTTAGCACACATGGAAATCCCGCACAAGCTACCCCGGGGGATGAATTTTGAAAAATATTTTTTTCTTGATTTTTCAATGGTTTGAAGCCCTTCGCGGCCGCTCCTGATCCTCCATCCCCCCGATACGAAGCCAGCGGAGAAAACTGAAAAACAGAGTGTTTAATATCCCCCGGGGTAGCTTGTGGCGGCGGCGCAGGTGTGATATGGTTGAACTATCCCGAAAACAACAGAAAGGATGATTTTCATGCACGATCACGAACATTCGCACGATACAGCAGCGGCTCACGTCCATGCCCATCCGCACGGCGATCAAAAGGTCATGAGCCCCGAGGAAACGCTCGCTCTGCTGAACTACATGCTGGATCACAACCGGCACCACGCAGATGAGCTGCACGACGTCTGCCACAGTCTGGAGGCCAACGGCAAGGCGGCCGCGGCGGAAAAGCTCGCCGAGGCGCTGCATCATTTCGACCACAGCAACCTTCTCCTCGCCGAGGCGGTTTCTCTCGCGAAGGAAACGGAATAACAGGGAGGTACGATGATGGATTCCATGCCCAGCAAAGTGGAACTGTTCCAGAAGGGCTATAACTGCTGCCAGATCATCGCGGTCTATCTTGCGCCGGTCTGCGGCTTTGACGCCGAGGAGATCAAGGACTCCTTCAACATTATGTGCGACACCTGCGGCGGCACCTGCAGTACCCTGCGCGGCGGCACCTACTGCCTCACCGCCTGGGCGAAGAAGCAGGGCTATGACCACGATCAGACCCGCGCTCTGGTCGATCGGCTTTACGACGCCTTCAGGGAAAAGCACGGAGGTATCCTGTGTAAGGAGATCGCAAAGAACGACCTCATGGTCTGCGCCGGCTTTGTCGACACCGTCGTAGAACTGACAAAGCAATTGATTGCGGAGGAAAAACCGGCTTAATCAAAGCGGAGATATCGTTTGATATCTCTGCATATTTGTAAAATTTTCACAAAAAACTAAAAACCTTATTTTTTATCCCCGGGGGTAGGTTGCGGCCATTTGTGGACATCGTGTATACTTTTGTCACAACAAATTGCGGAGGTGACAGGGATGGAACAGCCCAACATCACCCCAAAGGAGCGCAAGCTGCTCGCCCTGATCCGCGAGCTCGGCTTCGGGGAACTCAAGGTTTTCATCGCGGACGGCCAACCCGTCCGGGTGGAGGAGATCAAGAAGAGCGTCAAGCTCTGAAACTGCATACCGACCGACTGAACAACAGCAGGTCCCGTTTCGTGCCCAATGGGCGTGGTATGGGGTCTGTTTATTTTTTTGCAAGAAATCAGGTGATCTCATGGCACATCAGATGGATCTGGATACCATCGCCGCCTACTGGAACGGCCGCGCGGCGGAGTTTGACAGCGAGCATGACACGGAGGATCTGGCGCTCTGGAGCCAGACACTGGAGCAGGCGATCGGGCTGAACGGCGACGGCGCAGTTCTGGACATCGGAACCGGCACGGGCTTTCTGGCGCTGCTGCTCTCGAAGCTCGGTTACGCGGCGTCCGGCGTGGACATCGCTGCCGATATGCTTGCGCAGGGTGTTGAAAAGGCGAAATGCTTTGAGCTGCAGGTCGATTTTCAGGAGGCTGCCTGTGAGCGTCTGCCCTATGCAGATGAGACGTTCGACGCCGTGGTCAACTGCCGCGTCATGTGGACGCTGACCGCACCGGAGGAAGCGGTGCGGGAGTGGAAGCGCGTGCTCAAGCCCGGCGGGAAGGTGATCTCCTTTATGCGCATGATGGACATGACCGGCGGCGATTTTTACGGCGGGATTGACCTGCCCCTGACGGTCGGTACGCGGGAGGCCTACTGCGAGGTCTATGACGCCGCAGGGCTCAAGCGCATTACCGTGACGGAACTGCCGGAGGCCATGAGCTCGCAGGAGCCGCACTGGACGATGTTTGTCGGGATGAAGCCATGAGAATCACAAGCTTATCCAAACGGATCATCCGCCGCATCGGGCTGCTGATCCTGGTCATGTTTATCCTTTCGCTCGTCGTGTTCTTTCTGGCGCGTCTCGCGCCCGGCGATCCGCTGCAGTCGTTTTACGGCGATCAGCTGGACTCCATGACGCAGGAGGAAATTGACGCTGCGCGCGTCCGGCTTGGATTGAATGACGGGCTGGTGCAGCAGTATATCCGCTGGTTCACCAATGCCCTCCACGGCGAATTCGGCATCTCCCTCAAGCACAAGCAGCCGGTCATGAATGTGGTGAAGCCTCTCATAGGCAACACGCTGCTGCTGGGCGTTTTGGCCTATGCGGCGGTGTTCGGCCTTGCGACGGTGCTCGCGGTGTTCTGTGTGCTGCATGAAGACCGGTTTCTGGACCGGCTGATCTGCCGCATCGGAACGGTGTTTTATTACACGCCGGGCTTCTGGCTTGGGGTGGTGCTGGTGCTGATCTTCGCCGTGAACCTCGGCTGGTTTCCGAGCAGCGGAGCGTATGACATCGGCATGAAAAACGACCTCGGCAACCGCGTCTCCCATCTGGTGCTGCCGCTGTTTGTAATGATCGCGAGCCATCTCTGGTATTACGCCTATATGATCCGCAACAAGCTTCTTGACGAGGTGCGCAAGGACTATGTCCTGCTCGCCAAATCCAAGGGCTGCACGCGCCGCCAGATCGTCTGGAAGCACTGCCTGCGAAACGTCGCGCCCACCATTGTGAGCATCATGGCCATTTCCATTCCCCATGTAACGGGCGGCACGGTCGTGGTGGAATCCGTGTTCAGCTATCCCGGCATCGGCAATCTCGCCGTGGAGGCCGCGAAGTACCATGACTACAATCTCCTGATGGTGGATGTGCTGATCACGGGCTTTGCTGTGTTCGTATCGAGCTTCATCGCGCAGACGATCAACGAGGAGATCGACCCGCGCATGAAAGAAATGGAGACGATCCAATGGTAGAAACAACATCGGCTCGCACCTCTGATTTTGAAATCGTCGGCGCAGGCTGGCGGCACCATGAGCCGAAGGAGCAGACGCCCACACTCCGCCAGCGCCTGAAGGGCAAGCCCATCCTCGCCGCGGTGATCCTGCTGGTGATCGTGCTTGGCTGCATCTTCGCGCCGTACATCGCAAATCACGATCCTACAAAATATTATTATGACGCCACGAGCCTTGCTCCGAACGGCGAATATTACTTCGGCACCGACTCGTTGGGCCGGGACCTGTTTTCCATCATGTTTTACGGCGGACGCTCGTCTCTGACGATCGGCGTGCTCGGTGCTGCCGTGGTGGCGCTGCTCGGCATCACCTACGGCACACTTAGCGGCACGGCATCCGATCGCGTGGACAGTCTGCTCATGCGCATCATGGAGCTCTTCGGCGCGATCCCGGGCATTTTGCTGATTCTCATCATCACGGCGGTGTTCCCGGCGGGCAACGTGGTTTCCATGTCGCTGGTCGTGGGCGTCACGGGCTGGTTCGGTCTCGCGCGAATCGTGCGCGGCGAGGTGCGGCAGATCCGCAACACAGAGTATGTGCTCTATGCCCGCAGCATCGGCGGGAAGTTCTTCTACGTCATGCGGCGGCATCTGGTGCCGAATTTCCTCTCGGCGATCATGTTCGTCGTCGTCTCCAGCGTCAGCTCCTGCATCACCACGGAGTCCACGCTCAGCTTCCTCGGCCTCGGCCTGCCGCTGGACGTGCTCTCCTGGGGCAGCATGCTCTCGCTTGCCAACCGGGCGCTGATTCTCAACACCTGGTGGGTCATCATCATTCCGGGCTTCTTTCTCGTGATCACGCTCCTGTGCATCACGGATCTGGGAAACTACCTCAGAAAAGAGACCAACCGCAAATCCAGCAATCTTTGATTGTGAACGCAAGTCGATGCGCTCATATAAAAATTTTCATTGGAGGTTCGAAATGAAACACACAAGATCCCTGATCGCGCTGCTTCTGGTTCTGGTACTGTGCTTCTCCCTGGCCGCCTGCGGCAGCAAGGAAGAGCCCGCCCCGGCCGGCTCCACGGCTGCAGAGACCGAAGCTGCAGAAGAAAGCACCGGCATGAACGCGTCCAACACCCTCGTCTACGCCGGCGAGAACGAGGACACCATCAACCCGCTGCTCACCAACCACGACGAGATCACCGACGTCATCTTCTCCGGCCTGATGAAGTATGACGGCAATGGAAAGCCCGTGACCGATCTCGCCACCGAGTATACCTACGACGAGGCCACCTTCACTTATGTCTTCAAGCTGCGTGACGGCGTCAAGTGGCACGACGGCGAGCCCTTCACCGCCGAGGACGTGGTCTTCACCTATGAAGAGCTGACCCAGGACGACACCCTCTCCAGCAGCCTGCGCTCCGACTATGAGGATATCGTCAGCGTCGAGGCGACCGGCGACAACGAGGTCACCATCAAGCTCAGCCAGTATGACGCAAACATGCTCGGCTACTTCACCATCGGCATCGTCCCCAAGCACCTGCTCGAGGGCGAGGACATCTCCACCTGCTCCTTCAACCAGGCCCCTGTGGGCACCGGCCGCTATAAGTTCGTCGAATGGGACGCCACCGGCGGCATGATCACCATGCAGGCGAACGCCGACTACTACGACAAGGTTCCGAACATTGAGTATCTGGTCTACAAGACCGTCGCCGTTGAGAGCACCAAGGCCACCATGCTGCAGTCCGGCGAGGCGGATCTCGCCTGGCTGAACGCCAACTACGCCGCGCAGTTTGAGGGCAAGGACGGCTACAACGAGTGGATCTTCACCACCGCCGACTACCGCGGCGCCTCCATGGCCATGACCTCCGATTTCTGGGCCGAGAACGCGGACTCCATCGGCGTGCTGAACTACGCCATCGACAAGGAGACCATCGTCAAGAACGTCCTCAACAGCCAGGGCTGCACCGCATACAGCCCCATCCAGCTCAACCCCCTGGGTTCCAACAAGGACGCCGACATCTACACCTATGATCTGGACAAGTTCGCCGAGGAAATGGCGAAGCTCGGCTGGGTCAAGGGCGATGACGGCATCTATGAGCGCAACGGCACCAAGTTCCACTTTACGATTCAGACCCGCGATTACGAGGAGGAGCGCGTCGACATCGCCAACATGATGAGCACCATGCTCAAGGAGGCTGGTGTGGACATGGAGGTCGTGCTCGTGACGAAGTTTGACTGGCAGGCGGGCTACAACGGCTTCCTCGCCGGCTTTGCCACCCAGTTTGACCCCGATATGGCCTTCAAGCAGTTCACCACTGAGGGCAGCAGCAACAGCATGAAGTACTCCCACGCCAAGGTGGACGAGCTGCTGCCCGCCGCCCGCCACGAGGCGCACGAGACCGCCCGCAAGGACCTCTACGGCCAGTTTGAGGTCGAGTATGCCCAGAATCCGGGCGTGCTGCTCGTCGCGTATCTGGACGGCAACTATGTCGGCACCAGCGCACTGAGCGGCCTCGATACCACCCGCGTCCTCGGCCACCATGCCGTCGGCGTCATGTGGAACATCGAGGAGTGGACGCTCGACAGATAATCGAAATCAAAGAAACGCTTCAGGCCGTCAGACACAGGGCTGGCGGCCTGAAAACGAGGTGTTGCTATGTCTGAACCTGTTTTGGAGCTGAAGGATCTGGCGGTGAGCTTCCGCACGCCGAAGGGCGAGGTGGAGGCCGTGCGCGGC
>JAZQDI010000068.1:0-9707 GCA_045546715.1 Oscillospiraceae bacterium
CTCCTCGCCTTCCTCGCCGAACTCGATGCCGCGCTCGGCGGCCATGCCCTCGAGAATGTGGTACTGCAGGATGCTGTCGTGCACGTTCGCCAGCAGCGTCTCGGCGAGCGGCTCCTCGCTGCCCTCGGCGGCGTACCAGTCGATCTTGCCGTTCTCATCGGGCGCGGCGATCTGGGAGCCGATGTAGGCGAGCCAGTAGGCCATCTCATTCCAGTAAACGGGCGTTCCGTCCGCCGTGGCGACGAGGGTGTCCGGCGCATAGGCGCCATAGGCGTTGGCGAAGATGTTCTCCGTCTGAGCGTCCTCCTGATAGCTGTGGATCTCCGTGGAGCCGCAGGCCGTGAGCAGGCCCAGCGAAAGCGCGAGGACCAGCAGCAGGGTGATGGTTTTCTTCATGATCAATCTCCTTCTTAGTATAGTTGCTCATGTCCAAAGGTTTCGCTGGACAAACCGAAGCGAGTAAATTGGCGAGCAGATTTTTCGTATGGTGAAATCAAAAAAACGCAGAAATCCTTTGTGTCTTTCAAGTTTTTTTTGATGATAGCAGGCGGAAAAGATGCCGTCAAGATGGTTGCGGCGGTCTGTTCAGCGAAGCCTTAATCTTCTGCCAGTCGGAAATGAATTCTCTGGCCTGTTCGATGACCTTGCTCCGGCTCTGCAGCTTGAGCAGCACACCGGGGACGCTGCCCGCGTCCACACGAAGCCGACCCTTATAGGCAGGCATGGCATAGAGCGCGGAGACAATCTCCATGTCGAACTCCGAGAGCCGGAAGCGCAGCTGCCCGTTTTTCTGGGCAATATCCGTGACGCCGGCCTCCCCTGCCTCGCCGCGCAGCAGCGCCACGCGCACAAGGCTGTTCACCGTGGGCGGCGGATCGCCGAAGCGGTCGATGATCTCGTCCATGAGATCGTCGGCCTCCTCCTCCGTGCGAACCAGGGCAATGCGCCGGTAGAGATCCATGCGCTGCTCCGAGCTCGGCACATAGCTCTCCGGAATGTTCGCCGAGACCGCGAGATCCGCGGCGCACTCGGCCTTTTTCTGCACAGGCTCGCCCCGTAGCTCCGACACGGCCTCCTGCAGCAGCTTGAGATACATGTCATAGCCGACGTCGATCATATGACCGGACTGCTCCGCGCCGAGAATGTTGCCCGCGCCGCGCAGCTCCAGATCGCGCATCGCAATGCGAAAGCCAGAGTTGAACTCGGCAAACTCGCGGATGGCGTTGAGCCGCTTTTCGGCCAGCTCCGTGAGCTGTCTGCCCTGCCGGAACGTGAGATAGGCGCTGGCGCGGCGGTTTGATCGGCCGACGCGGCCGCGCAGCTGGTGCAGCTGGGCCAGACCCATGCAGTCGGCGTCCTCAATGATGAGGGTGTTCACATTTGCAATGTCAATGCCCGTCTCGATGATCGTCGTGCAGACGAGCACCTGCGTTTCGCCCTCGGCGACGCTGCGCATGACGGAGGAGAGCTCCTCCTCGCTCATCTGTCCGTGCGCCACCGCGACGGAGACGCCGTCAAGCATTTTGGCTATGCGAAGCGCCGTGCGCTCAATGTTGTCAATCCGGTTGTGCAGATAATAGACCTGACCGCCGCGCTGCAGCTCGCGGCGCATGGCGTCGGCGAGGATGTTCCAGTCGTGCTCCATGACGAAGGTCTGCACGGGCACACGGTCCTGCGGCGGCTCCTCGATGGTAGACATGTCCCGGATGCCGGAGAGGGCCATGTTCAGCGTGCGGGGAATGGGCGTGGCCGAGAGCGTGAGAATGTCCACGTTTCGGCTCAGCTCCTTGATGTGCTCCTTGTGCCCGACGCCGAAGCGCTGCTCCTCATCCACGATGAGAAGTCCCAGCCGCTTAAACTCCACGCTCTTCTGCAGGAGCTTGTGCGTGCCGATCACGAGATCGCACTCGCCGGAGCGAATGTCCTCGAGCGTTTTGCGGTTCTGCGCCGGGGTATTGAAGCGGCTGAGCATGCGGATTTCAATCGGAAAACCGAAAAATCGCTGCGTCGCCGTCTGAAAATGCTGCTGGGCGAGCACCGTGGTGGGCACGAGAATGGCCGCCTGCATCCCGTCGAGGATACACTTCATCACGGCACGGAGCGCGACCTCCGTCTTGCCGTAGCCGACGTCGCCGCATAAGAGACGATCCATCGGGGTCGAACGTTCCATATCAGACTTGATCTCCCGGATGCAGCGGAGTTGATCGTCCGTCTCCAGATAGCCGAAGCGCTCTTCAAACTCCGTCTGCCACGGACTGTCCGGCGCGAAGGCGTGGCCCTGCGATTTGGCGCGCTCGGCATAGAGCTTCAGCAGATCGACCGCGAGCTTTTTCGCCGCGGTGCGCGCGCGGGTTTTTGTGCGCTCCCAGTCGGCGCCGCCCATTTTGGAGAGCTTGACCGGGTGATCCTCGCCCGCGCCGATGTATTTCGATACCATGTCGAGCTGTGTCGCCGGGACATAGAGACAATCCGTGCCCGCATAGGCAATCTTGATATAGTCCTTCACGGCCCCGTCCACAGGCATCTGCACGATGCCGGCAAAGCGGCCAATGCCGTGCACATCGTGCACAACGAGATCGCCGACCGAGAGATCGGCATAGGACTGGATGCTCTCGCGGTTGGCGCTCTTTCGCGTTTTCGCGCGGCGCAGACCGCCGACGCCGGCCATCTGCGTGTCCGTGATGACGGCGAGCTGTCCGTGGGGATATTCCAGACCGGATGAGAGACTTCCCACCGTGACGAGGCAATGCCCCGGCGCGGGAAGCGACTCCGGATTTTCCGCAAGCATGGCGGAGATTTCATGGTGCTCCAAAAACTCGCGGAGCATCGAGGCGCGGCGCAGATCGCCTGCGAGGACGACGACGCGAAAGCCCATGGAGAGATAGTGCGAGATATCGTCCATGGCAGTCTGAATACTGCCGCCGTAGGAACTCAGCTGCTTGACCGTGATGCCGCAGATTGCTCTGGGATCAAGCGGATAGCGGCCGAGCTGGAAGGAGTCGGCAAAAAAGAGCGGATAGTCCGCGAGCGCGCGGATCAGATTGCCGTAGGGCTGATAAAACTGGTCGGCGCGAACGGCCATCGTACCGGCCGCCACCAGCTGATTTACGTCCTCCGTCAGCTGCTTTTGATATTCCTTCGCCCGGTCGGCACAGCGGCCCGGCTGATCGAGCAGCACAACCGTCTCCGGATCGAGATAGTCCGCCGCCGTCTGGAACGAATCATAGAGCATGGGCATGTAGCGGTCTGAGGCGTGAAGCGCAAGCCCCGCGCGCAGCGCATCGCCGTCCTCGCGCAGAGAGCGCGCGAGATTGGCGGCCAGCGTCTCGTTTTTGCGCCGCGCCGCCTTTTGCGACAGCTGCAGCAGCTTTTCGCCCAGCGCCATGCTGCCGCCGGGATAGAGCGTCGTGAGACTCTCCGCCGCAGGCAGAATCCGGCAGGACTTCACCGGCTCGGTGCGCCGCTGAGACTCCACATCGAAATAACCCATGGAGTCAATATCATCGCCCCAGAACTCAATGCGCACAGGCGCATCGTCCGCGGGCGAATAGAGATCGAGAATGCCGCCGCGGCGCGAAAACTGCCCCGGTCCCTCCACCTGCTGCGTGCGGACATAGCCGCAGCGCAGCAGCGCATCCTCCACATCCTCGGGCGCGGCGGTGCCGCCGTCCTCAATCGTGAAGGTGACATTCAGCAGCGCCTGCTTCGGAATAGCGCGCTGCAGCAGACCCGACACCGTGGCGACAAGGATTTTCGCCTCGCCAAGCGCCAGCGCGCAGAGCGCGCCGAGACGGCGCTGCTCAGTCTGACGTGAGACGCTCACTGCGGTATAGAACGTATAGTCGCGCGCCGCGAGCACCGGAACGGGCTGACCCAGCAGATGGCTCAGATCCCGCGCGAAGGTTTCCGCCGCAGCCTCGTCCGGACAGACAACCACCACGGGCTGATCGGTCTCGGCGCGCAGCACCGCAGCCAGATGCGCCCGCGCCGCCGCGGGAAGTCCGGAAAACAGCGCGGGGAGCTGTCCCCCCTCGAGCAGATCCCGAAGCGGCGCCGCGTCCGGCGCATGGAATAATTCACTTGTATTTCGCGTCAAAACCATGAAATACCTCAATTATTATCATTCAAAACAGTCAATTTGATATTATATCACAGTGCCATGCAAAAAAGCAAATAACCCGCCGCAATCTATACTATATTTAATATATAATTCTATTGCAAACACCCCTCTGAAGGTGTATAATAATGTTATTCTCGCCACAGCGTTCGCTGTGCAACACAGAGCTTAGCTCTGTGTTGAGAAATGTGCATTTTCAATGCACATTTTAGAGGATAGCATTGCAGTATAGGAATCAGAATCATGGTTAAAAACCATGATTCTGCGGGCTTTGCCCGCTTACCTCCGCTTTCGCGGAGGTGATTCCGAAACTATAAAGTGTAAAACTTTTTTGCTTTTGTCCTTTATGAGGTAGTAATATGGATTCATTAAACGTAGTTTGGGAAATGGTTCTGCAGATGCTCAGCGACCATCTGACAGAGACGGCATTCAACACCTGGTTTGCCGACTGCACGGCCATCGAGCTGGGAGAAAATCAGTTCGTGCTGCATACGACCTCTTCCGTCAAACGCGACATCATCGAGAGCCGGTACGGCGAGCTGATCCGCCAGTCCCTGTATGAGATCTTCTCCGCGCCGTTTGAGCTGAAAATCATCGTGGGCGAGGATGAGCTCATGGACTACATTGAGCGCAAGCCCTCGGACGATGATCTGCCCGAGCTGGAGGAATACACCTTCGACAATTTCGTGGTCGGCCCGTCCAACCGCTTTGCACATGGCGCAGCACTCGGCGCGGCGCAGAGCCCGGGCGTGCTGTATAACCCACTGTTTATCTACGGCAACTCCGGTCTCGGCAAAACGCATCTGCTGCTCGCCATCGGTCAGTACATCCGAAAGGAAAACCCCCAGACAAATCTGATCTTCATCAAGGCAGAGGAATTCATGAACCACATGGTTCGCGCCCTGCAGACCGGCGGCATGGAGTCCTTCCGGCAGAAATACCGCTCAGCGGATCTGTTTTTGGTGGACGATATTCAGTTTCTCGCCGGAAAACAGAGTTTTCAGGAGGAGTTTTTCCACACCTTTGACAAACTCTATACGGCGCACAAGCAGATCGTCATCACGTCTGATCGTCCGCCCAAGGAAATTCGCAATCTCGACGACCGGCTGAGAAGCCGATTTGAGCAGGGCGTCCTCGCGGACGTGCAGCCGCCCGATCTGGAAACGCGCATGGCCATCACGCGCAAGAAGGCCGCGCAGATCGGTCTGTATCTCCCGGATGAGATTGTCCACTGCATCGCCGAGAAGATTACCTCCAACGTGCGTCAGATTGAGGGCGTCGTGAAAAAGCTCACGGCCTACCACAGCATTGACAAGAGCATAGAGATCTCCACCGCGACAGTGGATCGCGCGCTGAACGACGTCATTCGTTCCGGCATCTATATTCCGACGCCGGACATCATCATCGAAGAGACCGCGCGCTATTATCAGCTGGAGGGCACAGATCTGCGCGGAAACCGCCGTGACCGCACCACCTCGCTTGCCCGGCAGATTGCCATGTATCTCATCAAGACGAACACCAATCTCTCGCTGAATCTCATCGGCGCGGAATTCGGCAAGAATCACTCCACCGTGCACACCTCCATCACGAAGATTGAGGAACTGATGAAGTCCGATCCCGACATCGCCGGCACGATTCAGGACATCACCAGCAACATTCATTCGCGCAGCTAATCTTTCAACAATATGCTTTTGAATTTTCGATGAAAACCTGTCGAAAGTTCACTTTTCTGTTACCGGAAAAATCAGTCTGTTGAAACTCCTCTTTTTTCTCGACCATCTTTCAACAGTCAACTTTTCATGCGTATCAACCGCTTTTTCCCGGTTTCAACAATTTCGACAGGCCTATAGATACTACTATTTTTTAAAACCTTTCTTTCTTAGAGAATAAATTTTTGTAAATTAACATGGGAGGAACCAACATGAAATTTTCCTGTGAAAAATACGCGCTGCAGCAGTCTGCGCTGTCCGCTTCCAGAGCGGCGGCCTCCAAAAGCCCGATCCCTACGCTCGAGGGTCTTCTGATTCAGGCGGGCGAGAACGTCTGTCTCACGGGCTATGATCTCAAGCGCGCGATCTACACGACCATTCAGGCCGATGTGGCAGAGCCCGGCAGCGTAGTGCTTCCGGCGCGTCTGTTCTGCGAGATGCTTCGCCGCATGCCCGACGGCATTGTGACGCTCACGGTCGAGGGCGACATGGTGAACATCAAGTGCGGCAAGGCGCATTTTGACGTCGTCGGCATGAAAGCGGAGGATTATCCCGAGCTTCCCTCCGTGGACCCGGAGCAGGGCGTGAATCTGCCGCAGGGCATTCTGAAAAAAATGATTAACGAGACCAGCTTTGCCATCAGCACGAACGAGGCCCGCCCGGTCTACATGGGATCGCTCTTCGAGCTGGAGAATAACGAGCTGCGCATCGTCTCGGTCGACGGCTACCGTCTGGCCCTGCGCCGCGAGGCTGTGGAGGGCTATGGCGACGACTGCTCCTTCATCGTGCCCGGCACGGCTCTGAGCGATCTCGAGCGCTTCTGCGACGACAGCGACGAGAAGGTCACCATGGCTGTCGGCGGAAAGTACATTTCCTTTACTGTCGGCGAGACGGTCATTCTCTCCCGCCGTCTGGAGGGCGAGTTCCTGAACTATCGCAAGGCGATTCCCGAGAGCTTCCGCGTGAGCGTGAAGACCGAGCGCGCGGAGCTGCTGCGCGTGGTCGAGCGCGTGAGTCTGATCGTGGATGAAAAGGTCCGCACCCCGCTGCGTCTCACCTTTGGCGACGGCGCGATTGACTTTGCCTGCACCACCCCCGTCGGCAAGGCGGAGGACGTCTGCCCCTGCGAGGGCGACGGCGCGGCGCTCGAGATCGGCTTCAACGACCGCTATCTGTCCGACGCGCTGAAAAACGCTCCGGCGGATGAAATTCGCATCAGCCTGAATACCGGCTCCTCTCCCTGCATCATTTCCGCAGCGGACGAGGAAGACAAGAGCTTTACCTATATGATTCTGCCCGTGCGTCTGAGAGCTGGTCAATAAAAGTATGGAAACAATTCAAATTACAACCGAATTCATCAAGCTGGACGCGCTGCTGAAGTTTGCTGCCCTCGTCGGTACCGGCGGCGAAGCGAAAATGGTCATTGCAGACGGGATGGTGCAGGTCAATGGTGAAACATGCACCATGCGCGGGAAGAAAATTCGTCCGGGCGATCAGGTCACCTTTGCTGACCAGACCATTCTGGTGGAGCAGGGCTGATGGAGATCCGCCGCATCGCCTTAAACGGCTTTCGCAACTACGAATTTGCGAGCGCGGAATTCGGCCCGGGCACGAACGTCATCTCCGGAGAAAACGCACAGGGCAAGACGAACCTGCTCGAGGCCGTGTATATGCTCACGGGCGGGCGCAGCTTCCGCACGCGGTTTGACCGGGAGCTGATTGGCTTTGACTACTCTGCCGGAGAAATTCTGGCGGACGTCTACGCTCACGGGCGCGAGCAGACGGTGAAAATCGTCTTAAAGCGCGGTCAGCGCAAGCAGATTCTGCAAAACGGCGTAAAGAAAACGGCCACGGAGCTCTCCGGGGATTTCGCGGCCGTCCTCTTCTGTCCGGACGATCTGAACATCATCCGCAGCGGCGCAGCCGAGCGGCGGAAGCTCATGGATCTCGCCATTGCGCAGCTTCGGCCGAACTACGGCGCGCTGCTGAGCGAATATCACCGGCTGCACGAGCAGAAGACCAGCATCCTGAAGGACTGGCGGGAGAAGCCCTCTCTGCTCGACACGCTGGACGATTTCTCCAATCAGATGAGCCGCGTCTCGGCAAAAATCATCCGCTACCGCGCAGCCTATGCAAGAAGACTCGAAGCCGCGGCGCAGCCGATCCATCAGGATTTTGCCGGCGGGCGCGAGACGCTCAGCATGGAATATAAAACTGTGAGCACGGTATCCGATCCCCTTGCCTCAGAGCGCGAGATCTACTATGAGATCTGCGAGCATCAGGAGCGCCATCGGGACGCCGAGCTCGAGAGCGGCCAGTGTCTCACCGGCTGCCACAAGGACGATCTCATCATCGACTTAAACGGCCAGAGCGCCCGCGCCTTCGCCTCCCAGGGGCAGACGCGCACGGCGGCGCTGAGCTTAAAGCTCGCCGAGCGGGACATTTTTGCCGATGAATTCGGTGAGCCGCCGGTTCTCATGCTGGACGATGTGCTATCCGAGCTCGACCAGAAGCGGCAGGAGTTCGTCTTAAACCGCATCGGCGGCGGGCAGACGCTCATCACCTGCTGCGAGGACGAGCAGATTGTCTCCCGCACGGGCGGAAAGGTGCTCTTTGTGCAGAAAGGAACGATCCGCTGATGTATCTGCATCTGGGAAAAAATGTGATCGTGCGCAAAAAGAGTGTGATCGGCGTGTTCGATCTCGATACCGTGTCGTGGTCTCACCGGACACGCGAGACGCTCGCCATGGTCGAGCAGGCCGGACAGGTGGAAAACGCTGCGGAGGACATTCCGAGATCCCTCGTCGTGTGTTCGCTTGGAAGCGGACAGAGATACATTTTGTCGCAGCTCAGTTCGTCCACATTGGAGAAACGATTTAAGCAGGAAGAAATCATTTTCTAGAGTGGAGAGTTGAGAGTGAAGAGTGGAGATTTCGTCATTTCCACTCTCCACTCTCCAAACTCCACTCTCAAAGAATAAAAAATCTGGAAACAGAGGTAAAAATATGGCAGACATTACAGACAAGATCACCCAGGAATATGACGCCAGTCAGATTCAGGTGCTGGAGGGGCTGGAAGCCGTTCGGAAGCGTCCGGGCATGTATATCGGCTCCACCTCTGCATCCGGTCTGCACCATCTGGTATATGAAATTGTAGACAACGCGGTGGACGAGGCGTTGGCCGGCTACTGCAAAAACATTATCGTCACCATCCACGCCGACGGCTCTGTGTCCGTGCAGGACGACGGCCGCGGCTTCCCGGTGGGCATCCATCCCAAACTGGGCCGTCCTGCGGACGAGGTGTGCCTTACCGTGCTGCACGCGGGCGGCAAGTTCGGCGGCGAGGGCTATAAGGTCTCCGGCGGCCTGCACGGCGTGGGCGCCAGCTGTGTTAACGCGCTGTCAAGTCATCTGCAGGTGAACGTCTATCAGAACGGCAACATTTACCAGCAGGAATACAGCCGGGGCAAGATCCTTTACGATCTCAAGATCGTCGGTTCCACCGACCGTACCGGCACCACCATCCGCTTCTGGCCGGACGTCAAGACCGGCGAGGAGCCCGAGCCCGGCATCTTTGAAACCGGCGCGTTCAGCTTCGATACCCTCAAGACCCGCTTCCGCGAGATGGCCTTCCTGAACAAGGGCATCCGCATTGTGCTGGTGGATGAGCGCAAGGAAGAGGAACATAAGGCTGAATTCCACTATGAGGGCGGCATTGTGTCCTTCGTTGAGTACCTCAACAAGCACAAGGAAACGCTGTTCCAGCCCCCGGTATACATCGAGGGCGTGAAGGACGGAACCAGCGTCGAGGTGGCGCTTCAGTGGAATGACGGCTTCAATGAAAATGTATTCTGCTTCGCCAACAACATCCATACCCCCGAG
>JAZQDI010000069.1:0-21529 GCA_045546715.1 Oscillospiraceae bacterium
AGGGTCTCGCCAAGAAGTAATTTCACTTCTTTATTAATCTTACACAGGACAGATTATATCTGTCCTGTGTTTGTTTTTTTCTTGGCGTTTTTAGTTTTGACTACTTTCTTTTTGGACTTCAAAATATTCATTTAAGATTAATAGAAAAAGAAAGAAATACGTCAAAAATTCAATTTTTTGATTGTGCAAGTTTTTTAACAAACATTGTGTATTCTTCTAAATATTAATCGTTCCTATCTTTCTTTTTACGCGATTTAGACAAAAAAGCCATTGCATTTCTCTTCTTGTTGGTTTATTATAAAAAAAGATTGACAGGCAGAGGGTTGCCTGTCGCAGATAGAGCAAAGATTAGGAGTGAAACAAACCATGATTTACCTGGCACCCGTCCTTGCAGTGGTCGCACTGCTGTTCGCAGCCTACAAGACAGCTTATGTCTCCAAGGCTGACGCTGGGACCGAGCGCATGCGGGAAATCTCCGCCTCCATCAATGAAGGCGCCAGAGCTTTCCTGTTCGCGGAATATCGGATCCTGGTCATTTTCATTGTTGTGTTGTTCCTGGCAATCGGTCTTCTGATGCACAGCTGGATCACCGCGATCTGCTTCCTGTGCGGCGCTCTGTTCTCCATTCTCGCCGGCTACATCGGCATGAATGTTGCAACAAAAGCCAATGTCCGTACTGCCAATGCTGCCCGTGAGAGCGGTATGAACAAGGCGCTTTCCATTGCGTTCTCCGGCGGTTCCGTCATGGGTATGTGCGTGGTCGGTCTGGGTCTTCTCGGCGTGAGCGTGCTCTACATGATCACCAAAGACCCCAACCTGCTCTTTGGTTTCTCTCTCGGCGCATCTTCGATCGCCCTGTTTGCCCGTGTTGGCGGCGGTATTTACACCAAGGCTGCTGACGTTGGCGCAGACCTCGTCGGTAAGGTTGAGGCCGGTATTCCGGAAGACGACCCGCGTAACCCCGCCGTTATCGCAGATAACGTGGGCGACAACGTTGGCGACGTTGCCGGTATGGGCGCTGACCTTTTCGAGTCTTATGTCGGCGCAATCGTTTCCGCTATGACGCTCGGCGCGATTATCAATCCCGAGAGTACCATCTTCCCGATGGTCATTGCCGCTTTTGGCATTCTCGCTTCTGTGATCGCCACCTTCTTTGTTCGCGGTCAGGAGGGCTCGAATCCCCACAAGGCTTTGAAGATGGGCTCTTATGTTTCTGCTGTTCTGGTCGTCATCTGCTCGCTCATTTTCAGCAAGGTGATGCTCGGCACCATGAAGCCCGCCTTCGCCATCATTGCCGGCCTGATTGTCGGCCTCGTGATCGGCATCATCACCGAGATTTACACCTCCGGTGATTACAAGTTCGTCAAGAAGATTGCCGAGCAGTCTGAGACCGGCTCCGCTACCACCATCATCTCCGGTGTGGCCGTCGGCATGATGTCCACCTGGGTTCCCGTCGTTCTCATCTGCGTTGGTATTTTCGTGGCTTACGCGTTCGCCGGTCTGTACGGCATCGCGCTCGCTGCTGTCGGCATGCTTTCCACCACCGGTATCACCGTTGCGGTTGACGCTTACGGTCCCATCGCTGACAATGCCGGCGGCATCGCCGAGATGAGTCATCTGGATCACTCTGTGCGTGAGATCACCGACAAGCTTGACGCTGTCGGCAACACCACCGCCGCTATGGGCAAGGGCTTCGCCATTGGCTCCGCTGCGCTCACCGCGCTGGCGCTGTTCGTCTCCTTCGCGCACTCTACCGGCCTGCAGCTGCAGGATGTGGCGCTCACCTCCCCCAACGTCGTTATCGGTCTGCTGATCGGCGGCATGCTTCCCTTCGTCTTCTCCGCCATGACGATGGACTCTGTGTCCAAGGCTGCCTATAAGATGATCGAGGAAGTGCGTCGTCAGTTCCGCGAGATCCCCGGCGTCATGGAAGGCACTGCAAAGCCCGACTACAAAACCTGTGTTTCTATCTCCACCACTGCCGCTCTGAAGGAAATGCTTCTGCCTGGCATCATGGCAGTTGTTGCTCCTCTGCTCGTCGGCATTCTTCTCGGCGCTGACGCGCTTGCCGGTCTGCTCGCCGGTTCTCTCGTCACCGGCGTCATGCTGGCCATGTTCATGTCCAACTCCGGCGGTGCCTGGGACAACGCCAAGAAGTACATTGAGGAAGGTCATCACGGCGGCAAGGGCTCTGAGGCTCACAAGGCTGCTGTTGTAGGCGACACTGTAGGCGATCCCTTTAAGGATACCTCCGGCCCGTCCATCAACATCCTCATCAAGCTGATGACCGTCGTCTCCACCGTGTTCGCTGCGCTGTTCACGGTCGGTGGTGTGTTCCATTAATTCAAACATATCATGAAAAAAGCAGGCTGCCGAAGCAGCCTGCTTTTTTGATTCATACGATTTGGAAGATATAAAATTTGAGATAATCGGTCTCCGGTACATTCCAGAGAATCGGGTGATCCGGCCCCTGCTGCCGCGCTTCGATTTGTCGGAGTTGAACCTGCGCATCCTTTGCCGCGTCATGCAGCATTGCCCGAAAGCGTTCATCTGTCATGAAATGGCTGCAGGAACAGGTGGCTAAATATCCACCTCGCGGCAGAATGCGCATTGCCTTGAGATTGATCTCCTTATAACCACGGATTGCGGATGCAACCGTCGCACTGCTCTTCGTAAAAGCCGGCGGATCTAGGATAATAAGATCATACTTTCCGCGCTTTTCTTCTGCCAACTTTGTCAGGAGTGCAAACACATCACTCTGCAAATACTCCACATTGTCCACTCCGGTAAGCGCAGCGTTCTTTTTTGCCTGCTCCAGCGCTTCCGCAGAGACATCCACCGAGACAACGTGCTCCGCACCGGCCATTGCACAATTCAGTCCAAATGCGCCTGTATGCGTGAAGCAATCGAGCACATTCATTCCTTTTGCAATTCTGGCAACCGCCTGTCGATTGTATTTCTGATCGAGGAAGAAGCCGGTTTTCTGGCCGTTAAAATAGTCCACGTCATAGTGAACTCCATTCTCGATGATCTCCACATGTCCATTCAAATCCGTGCGAAGTCCCGACAAATCCAGAAATGCAGTATACTGCTGCATTCCCTCTTTTTCACGGAGCTTCACATCATTGCGCTCATAGACCGCCTGAATCTCCTGTCCCATTTCCTTTAGAATGGAAACCATAGACGTGAAAAGCGCTCGCTTTCTGAGTTCCATGCCGAGTGACAGAACCTGAGCCACCAAGATCGGGCCAAAACGATCAACCGTCAGCCCGGGAAATCCGTCCGCCTCGCCGAAAATCAGGCGGCAATTATCGAAATCATTCTGCATAACCACCTTTCGGTAGTTAAGCGCATAGCGCAGACGCCGCTCAAAGAAGGCTTCATCCACAGTATCGTTTGCATTCCTCGTCAGCACACGGACGCGAATGCGGGAATTTCCGTTATAGAATCCAACTCCAAGCCATTTTCCTGACTTGGACTGTACCTGCGCCAGTGCACCATCGACAGTCTCTCCGCAGACATTCAATACTTCTCCATCATATACCCAGGGATGTCCGCCGCGAAGACTCCGCGCCGCTTTCTCAGATACGGTGACGATTAAATCACATTTCACAGTCAAATCTCTCCCTTGAAAAGTGGGTTTATTGTACCGCAGGATTCCCCTTCCTGCAACCCTTTCCGGCGGAAACTTTACAATTATCCGGAATTCAGTTATAATAATTGCAATCTATTTCAGGCAGGTGATTGCATGAAATCCAGAGCCTCGACCATCTTTCTGATTGTGGCTTTTATCATTGCCGTTCTGCTGGGCGGCGGATTGTTCTATCTGCTGCAGAACACCGATTTTTCTTTCCTGAACGGTTCCGCTTCGGCGCCGACTGACATGGCCGTGCCAGCGAAAGAATCTGATATACCGGAAGTGTCTGTCGAACCGACGAAACCCTCAGAATATGTAATCTCCATGATCGGAGACTGCACACTCGCCTCCAGTCAGTACACGAATGATTTTGAAGATCAGATTGCGAAAAACGGTCTGTCGTGGCCCTTCTCGGGTACCAAGGCTTATTTTGAAGCAGATGAGTTTACTCTGGCAAATCTGGAGTGCAGTTTTTCAGATCAAGCCCTTCCCTCTGCCTCCCTGTTCTATTTCCTCGGACCTTCCGCAAACGCAGGAATTCTCTCACAGGGAGCCGTTGACTGTGTAACGCTGGGTAACAATCACACCAACGACTTCGGCGATCAGGGAATCTTAGACACACAGGCAGCGCTCGACGCCGTTGGAATTGACTGGGTCGGTCCTGGAGACGCCAAAATCGTGGAAACAAAAAATGGTTTGAAAATCGGTATCTACTGCCCCGGCTGGACCGGTCTGAGTGAAACCAACATCCAAAATGGCATTGCTGCGCTGCAGTCGGCCGGCGCTGATCTGTGTATCTTTGCTCCGCACTGGGGCAACGAGGGCAGCTACGTCGTGTCCTCCAATCAGGAAGCGTTCGCCCATACTGCGATTGACGCAGGCGCACAAATTGTCTGCGGAACACATCCGCATGTGCTTCAGCACATCGAGGAATATAACGGCGGATATATCTTCTACAGCCTGGGAAACTGGAGCTTCGGCGGAAACACCGCCCCTCGCGACCGCGACACTGCCATTGCGCAGATCGTACTGAAAGAGCAAAAAGACGGCAGCTATGTCATTCAAGGCTATTCTGTCATTCCTTGCTGCCTCTCCAGCACGGACGCTGTAAACGATTATCGCCCGATCCCCTATGAAAGCGGCACCGATTTTTACAACCGCGCCATGAGCAAGCTGGACGGTTCCTTCACCGGACCAGATCTGGACGTGGACTATTCTTTTCTGAACTGAGTTAAATCGCCTTCCAATCATTCGGAAGGCGATTTATTCATTGTATTTATCGTCAATTTGTGCAAAACGTATCCATTTCCGTGTAAAAATGTTGTGTATCCGGTTTACTTTCCCAATGAATTGTGCTTTAATATAAGCTAGAGGGACCTGATAGAGGTATCAGGTAAGCATTTTAAGGAGGAATTATCAATGGTTAAGTTTGCAACCAGAATGAACAACCTGAAAGGCTCTGCGATTCGTGAGCTCCTCGCGCTTGCGAATAAACCCGAGATCCTTTCCTTCGCAGGCGGCATGCCCGCCCCGGAGCTCTTCCCGGTTGACAAGATGAAGGCCGCTACGGACGCTGTGCTCGACGAGATGGGTGAAGTCGCGCTGCAGTACACCAGCACAGACGGCTGGCCGCGTCTGCGTGAGCAGATCGCCGAGCGCATGGGCAGGAAGAATGGCATCAAGACCACTGCCGCGAACATTCTCATGACTTCCGGCAGCCAGCAGGGTCTGGACTACTCCGCCCGCGTTTTCGTCGATCCGGGCGACGTGGTTATCATCGAGAGCCCGTCTTACCTCGGCGCGCTGAATGCTTTCAAGGCCTGTGAGCCGAACTTTATCGCCATCCCGACGGATGAAAACGGCATGATCATGGAGGAACTGGAAAAAGTTCTTGCCACGACTGAGCGCGTAAAGATGATTTACGTCATCCCTGATTTCCAGAATCCGTCCGGACGCACCTGGCCTCTGGAGCGCCGCAAGCAGTTCATGGAAATCATCAACAAGTACGAGATTCCTGTCATTGAGGACAACCCCTATGGTGAGCTTCGCTTCGAGGGCGAAGACATGCCCGCTCTGAAGAGCATGGACACCAAGGGTCTGGTTGTCTTCCTCGGCACCTTCTCGAAGATTCTGGCGCCTGGCTATCGTCTGGGCTGGGTTTGCGCCGAGGGCGAGATCCTGAAGAAGTACAACTTCATGGCGCAGGCTGCAGCGCTGCAGGCCTCCACTGAGGCGCAGATCATCGTCTCCAAGTTCATCGATATGTATGATCTGGACGAGCATGTTGCCGCAATTAAGGCAAACTATGCCAAGCGTCGTGACGTGATGATCGAGACCATGGAGAAGGAGTTCCCGCCTGAGGCGAAGTTCACGCACCCGAACGGCGGTCTGTTCACTTGGGTCGAACTGCCTGAGTACATCAACACCAACGAGATGGCTAAGCAGTGCTTGGCTCGCAACGTCGCCTACGTTCCCGGCGTCGGCTTCTTCCCGGATGCCGGCCACAACAACTGCATCCGCCTCAACTACTCCAAGCTGAACGAGGAGCAGATTAAAGAGGGCATGACCATTCTGGGTCAGGTCATCAAGGAGAACATCAAGAAATAAGCAAATTCTCTTCACAGCGCGGCATTCTTTGCCGCGCTGTTTTTGTATCAAAACAGATTCATGCTTGACCTTCCCCCGACTGGAAGGTGTATAAGTGAGACAGAAAGCTGAAAGAAGGTGGAGAATATGAAAATCAAACAGGTTGAGGATCTGGTTGGCGTAAGTCGAAAAAATATCCGCTTTTATGAGGAGCAGGGTTTGCTCTCTCCCTGCAGAGCGGAAAACGGTTATCGGGAATATGGCGAAGAGGACGTTGCGCGACTCAAGCAAATTAAATTTCTGCGGAAATTGAATGTTCCGATTCAGCAGATTCAGCAGCTTATGGTAGGCTCGCTCTCCCCTGCAGAATGCTTTCGTCAGCACATGACCGAGTTGAGTCGAACGGCTTCCGACCTCCGTGAGACACAAGACATGACCAGGAGCGCTTTGGAGCAGAATGCGAAGACCCTGCAGGAGTTGGACATTGACACCTGTCTCGCAGTCATGGAGCAAAAGGAACAGGAGGGTACAAGATTTATGGATCTGGACAAAACAGATGTACACCGCAAAAAATCACTCGGTGCAATTCTCGGCGGCGGAATCATGATTCTGCTCATGGGCATGATCATTTGGCTTGTGCTCTGGGCAAACAAACAGGACCCGCTGCCGCCGGTTCTGCTTCTGATTGTATTGGCCATACCAGCCGCGGTGGTGATCGGAGTCATTGCGGTATTGATTCAAAGACTGAAAGAAATTCGAGGAGGTGAAGAAGATGATGCTGCTCAGTATTGACTATGTCCCCGGCAAAGAAATTGAAGCTCTGGGTATGGTAAAGGGCGCTGTGGTACAAACCAAGAACTTCGGCAGGGATTTTATGGCCGGAATGAAAACGCTGGTAGGCGGCGAAATAACGGCTTATACGGAAATGCTGAATGAAGCGCGGCAGATCGCTGTCAAGCGCATGGTTGACGAAGCGGAGACTCTGGAGGCAGATGCGGTGATCGGAGTCAGATATGGGTCTGCGCAAATGATGCAGGGTGCGGCAGAAGTTGTCGCCTATGGCACAGCGGTAAAGTTTAGATAGTAAAAGAGCCCATCCGATTGGATGGGCTCTTTTAATTCAAAATGAAACGTTCTATGAATTGCGCCACACCATCCTCCGTATTCGGCGCTGTAACCGCATCGCAAACTGCCTTGATCTCTTCGGAGGCGTTGCCCATAGCAACGCCGGTCCCGGCTGCGAGCAGCATGGAGAGATCATTGCTGCTGTCTCCAAAGGCTGCAGTGTCAGCCTTCGGAACGCCGAGCTTTTCCGCAAGCACCATCAGGCCCTTCCCTTTATCGGCTGTCTTCCAGTTCAGCTCAAGATTATTGGTAAAGGAAGAAGTAGCCACAATCTCCGGATACTGCTTCCGTATTAACGCATGAGCAGCTTTGCGCTGCTCAAGGTCGCGGAAACAGAGCTGTACCTTTTGGACTGCATCCGCCTTCTCCCGAATTAAACATTCCAGATCGTCCACAGGTTGCCGGGAACGGAGAATCAGCTTCACAACCTCCTCATCGAAATGATTGTAATATCGGACACGCTCCAAAAAAGACCGATTAGACCAGCCGGTGTCCTGCCAATAACAGTCATACATACAGTCAAATTGTTTTGCAAAATCCATAAGCGAAAGGGCGATTTCTTTCGGGATCTCAGCGCGATATAGTCTCTCCCCTGTCGCTTCGTCCGTCACACTGGCGCCATTGATAGAAATGACATAGCGGACAAAAGGCAGAGACAGAATCTCCTCCGGGATCGCGCGTAGCGCCCTGCCAGTGGCTGGAACAATCAGATCCCCCTGAGACGCTGCTGCCTGCAGTGCGCGAAAAGTACGCGGTGTGAGCTCTTTGCGCGCATTGAGCAATGTGCCGTCCAGATCGAGCGCAATAATTTTCATATAAAGACTCCTCTATTGTAAACCACAGAATTCCATGTTAGAATATGCAAAAAGAAAACGGAGGTTTTTCTGATGGATGAGCGGAATGAAGAATTTCAGGCTGATCTCCTGCGGTTTATGAGCGAATATGGATGGGAACCCAGAATCACCACAAAGATCTTAAATCTCCGATATGGCACCAGCTATCTGGCCGATGACATCAAAACCATGTATGGAAAGCTGCGTCCACAGGAGCCTGACCCGGTCGATCATCTCTTAAATCTTGAAGCACGACGGTCTCCGATACTGCCGGACGACGAAGGCTGGCTCTGGCCAGATCCGACCATCTTTATCTGAACTGCCTTCTCCCCCGCCTTTTCAGTATAACAGAATTGTCAAGACAGCTATTTTTTTCTGACTCTGAATATGTTATACTGAGAAATCATTTTCCGGAGGCATTTTATGAATCTTCTCTTGACACTTGCATTTTTATTTTTCATCGGCTCCATTGCAGGATGGATTCTGGAGGTTTTCTTCCGCCGATTCTTCTCCTCATCGAATCCGGAACGGAAATGGATCAATCCCGGTTTCTGCACAGGTCCCTATCTTCCGATTTACGGAACAGGGCTCTGTATCCTCTATCTGCTCTCCAGACTGGAAGACTGGAGTCTTATCGCTGACCCATTATGGAATCGAATCTGCCTGTTTACTGTCATGGCCTTTGCGATGACAGCAATTGAATATCTGGCAGGACTGCTGAGCATCAAAATTGCGAAAGTACGCCTTTGGGACTACTCCGACATGTGGGGGAACATTCAGGGGATTATTTGCCCGCTGTTCTCTCTATTTTGGGCGATTCTCGGCGCAGTCTATTACTTCCTGATTCATCCGCACATTCTCGGTGCTCTCAAATGGCTTTCAATGAATCTGGCGTTCTCCTTTGTCATCGGTCTGTTCTTCGGCGTATTTATCGTCGATGTTGTGCATTCGGCCCAGTTGGTTGCCAAGCTTCGCAAATTTGCAGATGAAAACGACGTCATCGTTCGGTTCGAAGCAGTTAAGGCGAGTATTCGCAGCAGACGGATTCAGGCAAAGCTCAAATATCAATTTTTCCGCCCCTTCCATATGGAAATGCCGCTGGCTGACCATCTGAAGGAACTGAAGGACGCAGTGGATCACAGAGTGTTTGAAAAAATAAAACACCAGTAATCAATATTAAAACGGACGAAGGTAATCATCGCCTTCGTCCGATTCACATATAAAGAAAAAAACGACGTGAAATCACGTCGTTTTTGGTGGAGACTAATGGACTCGAACCATCGACCTCATGCGTGTGAAGCATGCGCTCTAACCAGCTGTGCTAAGCCTCCATTTTGGTGACCCGTACGGGACTCGAACCCATGTTACCGCCGTGAAAGGGCGGTGTCTTAACCACTTGACCAACGGGCCTTGATTTGGTGGGACGGGATGTCCTTGCGGACATCCCGTGCATGGTAGCGGCACCTGGATTTGAACCGGGGACACTCCGGGTATGAACCGAATGCTCTAGCCAACTGAGCTATGCCGCCATATATTCCGCGCCCCGACGACTATTATCGCCTCAACGCAAGGAGCATTGTATCAAACAATGCTCCTTTTGTCAACTGTTATTTTCAAAATCCTCAAGTTTTTTTCGGAAGATAGTCGAGCGGATTCACACTTGCGCCGTTCACAGAAGCGCTCAAGTGAAGATGCGTTTCCTGCGCACTTTCGGCAGCCGCCGTCTCTCCTACAGCTCCGATCACATCTCCTGCTTTCACTGAATCACCGACATATACTGTCGGCGTCTGTTGAAGGTTTGCGTACGTCAATACAAGACCGTCACCGTGATCGATCACAACGCAGGTTCCAAGTCGATCATCTGCATAAACATTCTGAACTGTACCGCTTCGCACAGCCATAACCTTCGTCCCAGCTTCTGCGAGGATGTCCACGCCGTCGTGTGTGCGCCAGTCGGACATGGTTTTATCATACTGCAGCGCATCCATGCTGTATTCCCGGCTAATCTCTCCATCCAACGGCCAGACAGGACTGATTTCTTCTGCCGTTTCCGCCGCAGGCTCCTCATCCGCTTCCGGTATCTCTGTTAGGGCTTCCTCCTGCTCCGCTTCCTCGATCACAGGCGCGACTGGATCATACGGAACCGTTTCCACATCGCTCAGAACCTCATCAAATTCCTGTTCGTCTGCAGCAGGAGTCGGCGAACGAAGCATTGACCAGACGGAAACGCCTATGATTGCCGCACACAGTGCCACCACAATGTAGAAACCGTGACCCTCCAGAATCTGATTCATGGCCTGTCCAAAGCCTTTTTTGTTCTCCATGAATTTCCCTCCAATAAAAAAAGGTGTTTACACCGGCTATTTTTGCCGGTGCAAACACCTTTTATACATGAGAGGAATATCTTACTTCTTGATTGAGAAGAAAGCGTCCTTGCCGAGGTACTGCGCGACGTCGTCGAGCTCCTCCTCAATGCGGAGCAGCTGATTGTACTTCGCAACGCGGTCGGTACGGCTGGGAGCACCAGTCTTGATCTGACCGGCATTCAGAGCGACGGAGATGTCAGCAATGGTGGTGTCCTCAGTCTCGCCGGAACGGTGAGAGACAACGGCGGTGTAGCCCGCGCGGTTGGCCATCTGGATGGCGTCGAGAGTCTCGGTCAGGGTGCCGATCTGGTTGACCTTGATCAGGATGGAGTTGGCAACCTTCTTCTCGATGCCGGTGGACAGACGGGAAACGTTGGTAACAAACAGGTCGTCGCCGACGAGCTGCACCTTGTCGCCAATGGCGTCGGTGAGAAGCTTCCAGCCTTCCCAGTCGGTCTCGGCCATGCCGTCCTCGAGGGAGATGATCGGATACTTGTTGGCAAAGTCAACCCACATGGCAACCAGCTGCTCAGCAGTCATCTTGGTGCCGGTCTTGGGCTGGACATAGGACTTGGAGTCCTCATCCCACCACTCGGAGGAAGCTGCGTCGATGGCGATCATGAAGTCCTCGCCGGGCTTGTAGCCGGCCTTCTCAACAGCCTGCACCAGAGCCTTCAGGGCATCCTCGTCAGAGCCGAGGTTAGGAGCGTAACCGCCCTCGTCGCCCACGCCGGCGGCAGGGGTGCCGTTCTCTTTCAGGACGCTCTTCAGGGTGTGGAACACCTCAGCACACATGCGCAGCGCTTCCTTGAAGGACTTGGCGCCGACAGGCATGATCATGAACTCCTGAATCTCAACATTGTTGGTAGCATGCGCACCGCCGTTGAGAACGTTCATCATGGGGACAGGCAGGGTCTTGGCGTTCACGCCGCCGATATAGTTGTACAGGCCCACACCGGAAGCCTCGGCAGCAGCCTTGGCAACTGCCAGAGAAGCGCCCAGAATGGCATTGGCGCCCAGACGAGTCTTGTTGGGAGTGCCGTCGAGCTCAATCAGGGTCTTGTCAATGCCGGGCTGATCCAGAGCGTTCAGACCGATCAGAGCCTCAGCGATCTCGGTGTTGACGTTCTCAACAGCCTTGGTCACGCCCTTGCCCAGATAACGGCTCTTGTCGCCGTCACGCAGCTCGCAGGCCTCGTAAATACCGGTGGAAGCGCCGGAGGGCACAGCAGCACGGCCCACGACACCGTCATCGAGGGTAACTTCCACTTCCACGGTGGGATTGCCGCGGGAGTCCAGAATCTCTCTGGCGTTGACATCAACGATTTCAAAATACTGCTTCATAGTAGTTCTCCTTTTTGATAAGGCTGAAATCAGCCGAATTTTACTTGACAATCAGGCTCTCGCCTGTCATTTCTGCAGGCTGGGCAATGCCCATCATCTCGAGCATGGTGGGCGCGAGATCTGCAAGTTTGCCCTGCTCGCGGAGCTTAAACTGCTCGCCAACCAGAACCAGCGGAACCAGATTCGTGGTATGCGCGGTGTTGGTGCTGCCATCAGCTTCAACCATGCGGTCAGCGTTACCATGATCCGCAGTGATCAGAAGACGGAAACCGGTCTCCTCAGCAGCCTTCACGATCTCGCCAAGGCAGGCATCCACCGTCTCAACCGCAGTAATTGCGGCGGACATGACGCCGGTATGACCGACCATATCGCAGTTTGCGAAATTGCAGATGACCATATCATAGTCACCGGACTTCATACGCTGAATCAGCTCGTCCTTTACTGCAATGGCGCTCATCTGCGGGATGAGGTCATACGTCGGGAACTCCTTCGGGCTCGGAATCAGGCAACGATCCTCGCCGTCATACTGCGTTTCGGTGCCGCCATTGAAGAAGAAGGTGACATGCGCATACTTCTCGGTCTCAGCAATGCGCAGCTGCTTCAGATGGTTCTGACTTGCAATCTCGCCAAGCGTATTCTTCAGCTCGATAGGCGGGAACGCGACCGGCAGATCCGCGAGCTTCTCGTCATAGCGCGCGGTGCAGACATAGTGCAGCGGGCAGACGACCTTCTTGCGATCAAAGCCATCGAAATCAGCCTGAGAGAGCGCATAGGTCATCTCGCGGGCGCGGTCAGGACGGAAGTTCATGAAGATAACGGAATCACCCGCATTCACGACGCCCTCCGGCGCGCAAACGACAGGCTTGACAAATTCGTCCGTTACGCCGTCGTCATAGCTTGCTTCCACAGCGTGCACCGGATCAGCGTCCTCTACGCCCTCGCCAGAGGTGATAGCATTGTAGCCCTCCTCTACACGATCCCAGCGCTTGTCGCGGTCCATACCATAGAACCGGCCCTGGATCGTGGCGATCTTGCCGCAGCCAATGGACTGGCAATAATCATGCAGCTGCTTGACATAACCGGCTCCGCTGGTGGGCGGAACGTCACGGCCGTCGAGGAAGCAGTGGAGAAACACCTTTTCCAGGCCGCGGTCTTTCGCCATCTGCACGCAGGCTTCGATGTGCTTAATGTGACTGTGCACACCGCCGTCAGACAGCAGGCCCAGAATGTGCAGCGCCTTACCCTCTGCCTTCGCGGCATCCATGGCAGCGATATAGGCTTCATTCCGGAAAAAGTCGCCATCTTCAATCGCCTTGGTGATGCGCGGCAGAGGCTGGAACACCACGCGGCCGCCGCCGATATTCATGTGGCCGACCTCGGAGTTGCCCATCTGGCCGTCCGGCAGACCGACGTCCAAGCCGGAAGCAGAGAGCTTGCTGTTAGGCCAGGAGGCCATGAGCCCGTCCATGACGGGCGTCTTGGCCATCCAGATGGCGTTGTTTTCATCGTGGTTGCCGATGCCGTAGCCATCGAGAATGATAAGTGCGACTTTGCTCATAAAGTCGTCTCCTTACTTTGCGGTCGCCATGATGATGGTGGCAAAATCCACGGGCTTCAGGGAAGCCCCGCCGATGAGGCCGCCATCGATATCGGGCTGTGCGAGCAGATCCGCCGCATTCTTGGCATTCATGGAGCCGCCGTACTGGATCGTGATGGAGTCGGCAGTCTCGCGGCCATAGATACGAGCGAGCTCATCGCGGATGTCCTTGCAGGCTTCCTGCGCCTGCTCGTTGGTAGCGGTCACGCCGGTACCGATGGCCCAGATGGGCTCATAGGCGATGATGCACTTCCTGGCGTCCTCGGCGGAAATACCGGAGAAGGCCACAACGACCTGACTGTTCACGAAATCCTTCGTGAGGCCGCACTCGCGCTGCTTCAGACTCTCGCCGACGCAGACGATGGGAATGATGCCGTTGGCAAGCAGAGCTTTGGTCTTGGCATTGACGGAGGAATCCGTCTCGTTGTGGTACTGACGGCGCTCGCTGTGGCCGACAATGCAGTACTGAGGGCCGAGCTCCTTGAGCTGGGAGACACTGACTTCGCCGGTGTAGGCGCCCTTCTCAAAGGCGGAAACATCCTCGGCGCCCACGCCCATACCGACAACAGCAGCGTTGGCGTTCAGCGCAGGAATCAGCGGATAGGGAGCGCAGATGACGATATCGCAGTCATACGCGCCGGTAATGGCAGCCTTCAGCTCAGAGGCAAAGGCGGGAACTTCACTCGCCAGCTTGTTCATCTTCCAGTTGCCGGCAATCACAGTTTTTCTGCTCATGTTTTCTATATCTCCTTTTGATGAAATTGCTTACTTGTCCTGCAGGCAGACAACACCCGGGAGCTCCTTGCCCTCGAGGAACTCGAGAGAAGCGCCGCCGCCGGTGGAAATGTGAGTCATCTTGTCAGCGTAGCCAAGCTTTTCAACAGCAGCCGCGCTGTCGCCGCCGCCGACGATCGTCACAGCACCGGATTCGGCCAGCGCCTTGGCCATGGCTTCGGTGCCGACGGCAAAGGCCGGGAACTCAAACACGCCCATGGGACCGTTCCAGACAACTGTGCCGGCGTTCTTCACCGCGTCGGAGAAGAGCTCAATGGTCTTGGGACCGATGTCCATGCCCTCCCAGTCGGCGGGCATCTTATCAGCGTCCACAACCTGACGCTCGGTATCAGCGGCAAACTCCTTGCCGACAACGGTATCCACAGGCAGGAGCAGGTTCACGCCCTTCTCCTTCGCCTTCTGAATCATGTCGAGAGAATACTGCAGCCAATCTGCCTCGAGCAGAGAATTACCAACCTCATAGCCCAGAGCCTTCTGGAAGGTATAGCTCATGCCGCCGCCGATGATGATGGTGTCGGCCTTCTCGAGCAGGTTGTTGATGACGCCGATCTTGCTGGAGACCTTGGCGCCGCCGAGGATGGCGACGAAGGGACGCTTGGGATCGTCCAGAGCCTTGCCCATGATGGAAAGCTCCTTCTCGATCAGCATGCCGGAGTAGGCAGGCAGATACGCGGCGACGCCGGCAGTGGAGGCGTGCGCTCTGTGAACCGTACCGAACGCATCAGACACAAACAGCTCCGCCATGGAAGCCAGTTCCTTGGCAAACTCGGGATCGTTCTTCTCCTCGCGGGGATCGAAACGCAGGTTTTCAAGCAGCAGAATCTGACCGGGCTGCAGCGCAGCAGCCTTAGCCTTGGCATCCTCGCCGATGTTGTCCTTCGCAAAAATGACTTCCTTACCCAGCAGCTCAGCCAGACGGACAGCCACAGGAGCGAGCGTCAGGCTCTCCTTCCAGGTGCCCTTGGGCTTGCCCAGATGGGAGCAGGCGATGACAGCCGCGCCATTGTCCAGAAGATACTGGATGGTAGGCAGAGCCGCAACAATGCGCTTGTCGCTGGTGATGGCACCGGTTTCCTTATCCTGCGGGACGTTGAAGTCGCAGCGCAGGAGCACCTTTTTGCCGTTCAGATCGGCATCGCGGACGCTCATCTTGTTGTAATTCATGATGTTTCCTCCTAAATCAAATTCACGCAAAGCGTGTGGAGTATACGGGATGGTTATTCCCCCACCGATTCGAGATAGAGCCCGTCGAGCTTATTTTGTTGGCGGAGTGTCTCATAGGTGAGGATCGCTGCGGCATTGGAAAGATTCAGACTTCTCGCTCCCTGCCGCATCGGGAGTCGGAGGCAGCGGTCGGCATATCGTTCACGCAGCCATTCCGGCAGGCCCTTCGTCTCTTTGCCGAAAAGGAGCGTGATGTGATCTCCGGAAAGATCCGCCTGCTGATAGCTGACTTTCGCCTTGGTCGTGAGGAGCCAGATGCCCTCATCACCGTTTTTCGCAAAGTAGTCATCGATGTTCTCATAAACAAAGATTTCAACCAAATGCCAGTAGTCCAGCCCGGCGCGCTTGACCGCTCTGTCTGAAATATCAAACCCCAGCGGCTTGATCAGATGGAGTCTCGCGCCCGTGCAGGCGCAGGTTCTGGCGATGGCTCCGGTGTTGTTGGGAATCTCCGGTTCAAAGAGAACAATATCGATCATGTCGGCTTCCTTCCGGTGGGATTGATTGCTACCTTTTCCCACTGCTCTATTGTATATCGAAATTAGTTAAATTTCAATCAATTTAAAGATAAACAAGTTAGAAATTTTCGCTTTTTCAACCTCCGGGATTGCACATCTTGACAAATACCATTATAATAAACACGAAATACCGGATAAATCCGGATATCTGTAACCTGTAAGAGGAACATCATGACGTTATGCAATCAATGTCCCAGGCACTGCGGCGCTGTCCGTTCCGACGGAAAAACAGGCTTCTGCGGCGTGGGAGAAGCGCCTGTTGTCGCAAGAGCTGCTCCACATTTCGGTGAAGAGCCATGCATCTCCGGCGAGCGCGGCAGCGGTGCGGTATTTTTCACCGGCTGCACGCTGCGATGTGTTTTCTGCCAGAACTACAGACTGAGCCGTGCAAAGCTTGGAAAGGAAATCACGGTTGACCGTCTGCGGACTATTTTTCTGGAACTGCGAGATCAGGGCGTCCACAATATTAATCTTGTCACAGCGAGCCACTTCACCCACGCAGTTGTAAAAGCGCTCGACGGACTGGATCTTGGGATTCCCGTGGTTTGGAACAGCTCCGGTTATGAGTCGGTGGAAACCCTGCGGCAGCTGGAGGGGCTGGTTCAGATCTATCTGCCGGATTTCAAATATATGGACGGGTCGCTCGCCGCCCGTTATTCCGCAGCGCCGGACTACCCGGAAACTGCAGCCGCAGCCATTCAAGAAATGTTTCGACAGACTGGACCCTTTCAAATGGATGACGACAGAATGCTGAAAAGCGGCGTTTTGATTCGCCATCTGATTCTCCCGGAGCAAGGGGAAAATACCCGGCGCGTGATCGACTGGGTATCCGACACATTCTCTCCGGATGACATCATGTTCAGTCTCATGAGCCAATACACCCCGGTAGGCGATCTGCGAAAATTCCCTGAGCTTCAGGCACCCGTATCCCCCGAACTCGATGCGGTGCTCTACGATTATTTGATGAGCAGCAGAATTGAAAACGGCTTTTATCAGGATCTGGAGTCCGCAACCGGCGCAATGATACCCAAATTTGACAATACCGGCGTATAGCCGAAGGAGGAAGAACAATGGAATACAAAGAGATTCTCGATTCCGCAAGAGGTCAGATCGGTCCCTACTGCAAGGTATGTCCCGTTTGCAACGGACGCGCCTGCGGCAACACGGTTCCCGGTCCGGGCGCAAAAGGCCCGGGAAGCGGCTTTGTCCGCAATTTCGACAAATGGCAGTCTGTTTGCGTCAACATGGACACCATCTGCGAAAACAAGCCCTGTGACACCACGCTGAGCATTTTTGGCGGCACCTATCGCTATCCCTTCTTCGCCGCTCCTGTGGGCGCCATGAAGCTCCACTACGGCGATAAATACGACGACGAGACATACAATCAGATTCTCGTTTCCGCCTGTGCAGAGGCTGGCATTGCTGCCTTTACGGGCGACGGTGTGAATCCTGCTGTGATGAACGGCGCCATCGACGCCATTAAGGCCGCGGGCGGAGCAGGTGTGCCCACCGTAAAGCCCTGGAACATGGAACTCGTAAAGGAGAAGATGGATCTGGTGAAATCCTCCGGCTGCAAGTTTGTGGCTATGGACATTGACGCTGCAGGTCTCCCCTTCCTGAAGAACATGACGCCCCCTGCTGGCAGCAAAACCGTCGCCGAGCTCAAGGAAATCGCGGATTATGCAGGTCTCCCCTTTGTGATTAAGGGTATCATGACTGTGCGCGGCGCGGAGAAGGCCATGGAGGCTGGTGCTGCCGGTATCGTCGTTTCCAACCATGGCGGCCGTGTGCTCGGCATGACGCCCTCCACCGCAGAAGTCCTTCCCGCCATCGCCGACGCGGTGGATGGTCGGATCAAAATCTTTGTGGACGGCGGCATCCGCTCCGGTACCGATGTGTTCAAAGCCCTCGCGCTCGGCGCGGACGCGGTTCTCATCGGACGTCCGTTCGTCACGATGGTTTATGGAGGCGGCGCCGAAGGTGTAAAAACCTATGTTGAGAAGATCGGCGGAGAGCTGAAGGACACCATGGCAATGTGCGGCGTCCACAGTCTCGCAGAAATCACCCGCGACTGCGTGACCATGTTTGACGAGTAATTCACTGAAAGTTTTATCTGAAAAGGCAGGGCACAATGTGTCCTGCCTTTTCTTACTGCACATCCTCTCCGGCGTCCTCGTTCGTGACAGTCATAGGTCTCAGATCCGTAAAGCGTACCTGCAGAACAGACTGCGGCCAGTTTACGAAAACCTCCACGCCCTTCTGTCTGTTAGATGCAGCATTTTCAATGCGCTCGCAGAGCACTCTCAGCACATCGCGCGTGAGATAACCGCCGCGCCAGTGAAATACATATAGTTCCTTCTTCTTGTGGATCGCCTGATCGATCCGCTTCTCCACATCCTCCATTTTCGTGAAGGACAGCTTTTGCTCTTTATACCAGAACCGGTCTCCATCTGTGCAGGACGGAGCCGGATACAGCAACGCTCTGTGATCTCGGAAGATTTTCTCATCAGGAAGATTGAAGTAATCATACCGCTTCACACCATTTTTGGAGAGCGTATTGTCAAACGTCGCGTCCAAATGATACCGCTTGCCTCCAATCGTGACAATGTTCCACGCATGGAGGTATTTCTCTCCGTTCGCGCAATCGCGGTCGCTGATAGGAATCATGCACGGAATCTCCAGCGCATCACAAAGGAGCTTCACCGTTTTGGCAATGCCCTCGCAGACACCCACCCCATTTGTCATAGGACCAATAATCTCATGAGAATAGGGCTTTTCCAGCTTGTCATATTTCACGTTGTCCAGAATAAAATCATGGATATACTGCTCCCGCTCTGCCTCTTTCATCTCCCGCGCAGGCCGGAGCACACGTTCCATCCGGGCGGCCAGCGCCTTCTGATGCTCTTTGATCTTTGACTTCTGAAACATATAGTCCGGGAGGAAATCCCAGCTCTCCGCGCCTACAGATCCGCGGCAGGAATAGCCGACGGCATAAAAGATTTCAGGATGATCCAGCCGCAGCTGAAAAAACACCTTGCTCAGCGCCTCACCGCTCAGCTTTATAATTCGAATTGCCGGAGCCAGCTCACGCAGCCCGACGAGCATTGCGTGATAAACTTCCCGCTCCTCCGGGGACAGTTGTCCGTAATAATACTGCAGTCCGCTCACAGACCTCTCCCCTCTCTTGCCTTGGCAGGGCTCTCCCGAAACCGCTTTTTATACGCGCGGGAGAACGCGGAGTAATCCTTATAGCCGCAGCTGTAGCAAGCCTCGAGCGCAGTCTCCCCTCCAATGATCAATTCGCGGGCGAGATGCAGCCGCTTGTCAGTCAAATAGCCGTGAATAGTAAAGCCGGTACGGCTGCGGAACAGGCGCATCATATGATATTTGCTGAGATAAAATACCTCAGCCAGACGGTCGATACTGATGTCCTCCGTCAGATGATCCTGCAGATATTCCAAAATTTCCGCTGTCTTTTCTCCGCTGTTTTCCACCGGCGCATAACGATAGCTCTCTGAACGAAGTCCGCGTTCCAGCTCAATCAAAAGCTGAATCATCAAAGACCGAGCGAGCAGATCCTTTCCGTACTCATCGCGTCTCTCCGCCTTTTCCAGAAGTGAAAGCGTGCGGCGCAGAACCTCCCAAAGATCCGCATCGGGCCTGATAACAAAGCTTCGATTTTCAGACGCATCCCGGAAGCACTGCTCCAGGCTGGTCTCCGACGATGACTGCGAAGAGAGAAAGCCGGGATCGATATAGAGAATCACACGCTCATAACGCTGAGAATTGGAGATTTCTGCTTTGTGTATCGCGCCGCGCTCCACAAGAACAATATCATGCGGCTTGAGCGCATAGCTCCGTCCGCCGACCAGATAATTTCCCTTGCCGGAAACAAAGAACACGATCTTGTGAAATTCGTGATAGTGAAAATCCGTATCCTCTGTCAAATCCGTGCTGAGATGAAACAGCCGAAAATCCTCCAGCAGATAACCGCGCTTTTCGTAGGTCATGGCGTCCATGCAAGCACCTCCCGTGCGCAGGATTTGCACAGATTATAGCATATTTTGCGCTATATTTGCAATTCATTCTGTGATATAATGAAACCATCTTTGTAACAGGAGTGAGATCCATGGCACAGAATGTGCAAAAGAATTCATTTTTCAAAAACTACGGCTTTTTGATCTGCATGATCATCGGCATCGTTGCCGGCTGCATCGTCGGCGCGGTCTGGCCAGGCGCGACAGCGCTGGAGCCGATCGGCACCATTTTCATCAACATGATGTTCTGCGTAGTCGTACCGATGGTGTTCGTATCAATCAGCTCAGCCATTGCAAACATGAAGAGCGCGCGCCGTGCCGGCAAGGTCATGGGCACGACGGTGCTGACCTTCTGTGTCACCGCTGCCATTGCTGCGGTCATCATGTATGTTGTAGCCCGGTGCATCCCGCTGGTCGTCGGCGAGTATCCAACCGCCGAGGGTGAAGTCGGAGATACGCTCGGCATTGCCGATATGATCATCAACTTCTTCACCAAGCCAGACTTCACCGAGCTCTTCAGCCGCCGGGCGATTCTGCCGCTGATTGTGGCGGCAGTGCTCTTCGGTTTCGGCATTCAGCTCAATGGCGGCCCCAAGACCAAAACCGCACAGCTGCTGGAAGATCTCAACGGCTGCCTGATGAAAGTCGTCAAGATCATTACTTACTATGCTCCCATCGGCTTCTTCGGTTTCTTCGCCTACCTCGTGGCCAGCTATGGCCCGGAGCTCATCGGTGACTATGGCCGTACACTCATCATTTACTATGTGCTCTGCTTTGCTTACATGTTCGTGTTCTTCCCGATTTACGCGCGCTTCGGCGGCGGCAAAGGCGCTGCGAAGCTCATGTTTTCGAAGCTCTTCCGCCCGGCTGCGGTGTCCTTCGGCACCTGCTCAAGCGTAGCCACCATTCCGACTAACATGGAGGTCGCTGAGGAAACCGGCATTTCCAAGGATGTCTCCGATATCGTGCTTCCCCTTGGCGCAACCATGCACATGGACGGCTCTGCCATGAGTGCGATCATCAAGGTGGCATTCCTTTTCGGCATGTTCGGACAGGACTTTGGCACTGGCCGCGCCATTCTGGCCATCATCGTGGCAGTGTTCTCTTCTGTCGCCATGTCCGGCATTCCCGGCGGCGGCGGTACGGGCGAGCTCGTGCTCTGCACGATCTTCTTCCCGGATCAGCTGGCCATCGCCTATCCCATCGCGCTGGCACTCGGCAATCTGGTCGACCCCCCTGCCACCATGGTCAATGCCGCCGGCGACTATGTCGCCTGCTATATCGTCTCCCGCTATGTGGACGGCAAGGACTGGCTGCAAAAGCAGCTGCATAAGATTTCTCCCAAGAAGGGATAACCGCAATTCGAATGAAAACCCTCCCGTCCGGCAACACTACCCTCCCCCGATGGGAGGGTTTTTATGTTGGGAAAAGTGGAGATCTGCGGCGTAAACACATCGGAGCTGAAAG
>JAZQDI010000070.1:0-3264 GCA_045546715.1 Oscillospiraceae bacterium
GAGAAAGCGGAAGAAAGCGTGCAATCATAAAGCCGAAAGGCTTATGAAATATTTTCCAAGGAGCGTAGTGTTTGAAAACCTACACCAAACCGGAGATTGTGGGCTGACCGGGAGGTTTGCCGACAATCGAACAGACCTCCCGGCTTGAAGTCAACAACATTCAGGAGGATAAACAATGAATACAAATGACATTACCATTCGTTTGGAACTGAAAGAAGACCACAGAGCGGTCGAAAACCTCGTCCGTGAGGCGTTCTGGAACGTCTATCGCCCTGGCTGCAGCGAGCACTATGTGATCCATGTGCTGCGCGACGATCCGGCTTTTGTGGAGGAGCTGGATTTCGTCATGGAGCAGGGCGGGAAGCTGATTGGGCAGAACATGTTCATGCGCACGGTCATCGAGGCCGACGACGGCAGGGTGATCCCCGTGCTCACCATGGGGCCGATCTGCATTACCCCGGAGCGGAAGCGGCAGGGCTACGGCAAGCAGCTTCTGGACTACTCGCTGGAGAAAGCGGCGGCCATGGGCTTCGGCGCGGTGCTGTTTGAAGGCAACATCGACTTTTACGGCAAGAGCGGCTTTACCTACGCCCGTAAGTTCGGCATCCGCTATCACGATCTGCCGGAGGGCGAAGACGATTCGTTCTTCCTGTGCAAAGAGCTGATCCGCGGCTATCTGGACGGCATCACCGGCGTCTACCAGACGCCGCAGGGCTACTATGTGGATGATGCTGACGTGGAGGCATTTGACAAGACATTTCCGCCGATGGAGAAGCTGAGACTGCCGGGGCAGATTTTCTGAGCGAATCGGTAAACCAAAAGCGGGAGCCGGTGCACCCGAAGTGATGCGCCGGCTCTTGCGAAAAATGGATTTTTAAGAAAAAGAGTCGAGAGAGAAAGATATGATAATTCTGGTATTGAACGGCAGTCCCAAACGGGACAAGAGCGACACCATGCGCATCACCCGCGCCTTTCTGGACGGGATGAATGACGCGTCGGCGCAGGAGATCCACATCATCCATGTCATCGACAAGCACATCGAGCCCTGCACCGGCTGCTTTGCCTGCATGCGGGGCGGCGGCGACTGCGTCCACAACGATGACATGCAGGCGATCCTGGAAGAGATTTTGGCGAGCGATCTGCTGATCTGGAGCTTTCCGCTCTACTGCTACGGCATGCCCGCGCCGCTCAAGGCGCTCCTGGACCGCACACTTCCGCTCTCGTCCATGGCCATGCGCAAGGTCGGCGAGCGTTATGAGCATGTGGAGCAGGCGGACTTTTCCCATCTGCGCTATCTCATGATCTGCGGCTGCGGCTTCCCGAACAGCCGTCACAACTTCGAGCCTGCGATCGCGCAGTTTCGGCTGTGCTTCCCCGGCAGACATCCGATCCTCACCGTGCCGGAGAGCCCCATGTTCAGCGCGCCGGAGGCCGCTGTCGTGACAGAGCCGCGTCTTGCCCTCGTCCGCAAGGCGGGACATCAGTTTGCCCGAACGCGCGAGATCGCGCCGGAGCTGATCGCGGAGATCGGCACGCCCATGATCCCGGAGGAACAGTACGCGGCCATCGTGAACGGAGGCGTTTGAGCAGCGCAACAGGCAGTTGCGTGTGCGGCAGTCGTGCACATGTTAGAATGAGTCCCAAGGAGGGATTGATATGAACACAAAAGACATTTTATTGGAACTCAGAACGAAGAAGGGACTTTCTCAGGATGAGCTCGCGGAAAAGGTCTTCGTGACCCGGCAGGCTGTGTCTCGATGGGAAAACGGCGAGACGGTGCCGAACACCGACACGCTGAAGCTGCTTTCCCGCCTGTTCGATGTTTCCATCAATACGTTGCTCGGAGAGCCGCGCAAGCTGATCTGCCAATGCTGCGGCATGCCGCTGGAGGACGCAATCATCAGCCGGGACGCCGACGGTGCGCTCAATGAGGACTATTGCAAATGGTGCTATGCGGACGGAACCTACACCTACAGCAATATGGACGACCTCATTGAAATCAGCGTCGGCCACCTGAAACAGGAGGGGTTTTCCGAACAGCAGGCGCGCACATACATGCGGCAGCTTCTGCCGACGCTGGACTACTGGAAACGGTACGACGAGCTCAGCGACGGCGGCGAGTTCGAGGCATTCAAGCAGCAGCTGATTCGTGAGATCAACGACCTGCACATCGAGGGCATGCCGCGGCTGGAAAAGCTGAACGCGCTGGTCGGAAGCTATGTCAATCTTCCGTATCGGCTGCCCAACGGCCTGCAGGTGAAATTTTTGGATGATCAGTCAACCTATTTGGGAAACCAGCTGGAATCGGAGCTTGGCGGCGAGCGCTGCTTCGGCGTCCTGGCGAACATGGATTTCATCCTCATCTGCACGTATGGCGCAGAGGGAGCCGACCCGGAGCTCGTGCTCTATAAAAAGAGGTAATTCTTCGACCTTACAAAACTGTCACCTGAATGTCACCCGATTCGATGTCGGGTTTAGGACCGTTTCGGTACAATGAGACCATCAACCGAAACGGAGGATAACACTATGGAAATCTTAAAGGTCACCGACCTCAAAAAGACCTATACATCCCGCTTTGGCGGCGCGCAGGTGCAGGCGCTCAAGGGCGTCACGTTTTCCGTGGAGCGCGGCGAGTACGTCGCCATCATGGGCGAGTCCGGCTCCGGCAAGACGACGCTCTTAAACCTGCTCGCGGCGCTCGACAAGCCCACCGGCGGCACGGTGGAGCTGGAGGGCAAGCGTCTCGACAGCGTGAAGGAAAACGCCCTTGCCGCCTTCCGCCGGGAGAATCTCGGCTTCGTGTTCCAGGAGTTTAATCTCCTCGACACGTTCTCGCTGCGGGACAACATCCTGCTCCCGCTCGTGCTCGGCGGCACGCCGGCAGCGGAGCTGGAAGCGCGTCTGCAGCCGATCGCGCAGTCTCTCGGCATCGCGGAGCTGCTGAACAAATACCCCTACGAGGTCTCCGGCGGGCAGAAGCAGCGTGCCGCCGCGGCGCGGGCGCTCATCACGAATCCGAAGCTGATCCTCGCCGACGAGCCCACCGGCGCGCTCGATTCCCAGTCGTCGGCGGAGCTGCTGCGTGTTTTCTCGCAGATGAACGAAAACGGCCAGACCATCCTTATGGTCACGCACTCCACGGACGCAGCCTCACACGCCAACCGCGTGCTCTTCATCCGCGACGGCGTGGTCTTCCACCAGATCTACCGCGGCGAGGCGACGAACGAGGAGCTGTACAAAAAGATCTCCGACACGCTCACCATG
>JAZQDI010000071.1:0-2307 GCA_045546715.1 Oscillospiraceae bacterium
CGCGAGAAGCCGGAACGCGCCCGGCACGGACGGGTCGCGCAGATCGTTATAGCCGAGCATGTAGCCTCTGCTCGTGACCTTTGCGTTTGTCATCCAGGGCAGAATATCGGCTTCCATGCTGTCCACCTTGAAATAATCGGAGATGCTGGTGACGCCCGCATCCTTCACCCAGGTTTTCAGCATGATCTTCACGGCGCGTTTGTTCGCCGCGTCGAAGCAGAGCCTGCCACCGGGAAAGCGCCGTGCCATGGCGGGCAGGAGCTTTCGCATGTCCTCGGTTTTGAAATAGTAGAACACGCCCGCCGCGAGGAAGAACACGCCGTGGGAGGCGTCGATCCTGTCAAACCAGGATTGGTCGTTGAGATCGGCGGAGAGATTTTTCGTGCGCTCCGACTCCGGCAGCAGCTCATTCCGAACCGCAATCACGTCCGGCAGGTCGATGTTGTAGATGCGGCACTGGCCGTTGTCACAGTTTTCCGCCGTCTGGTCGAGGCCGCAGCCGAGATTCACCAGCGCGGCTTTGGGGTGCTCCTTCAGATATGCTCTGGCCTCGATCATCAGATCGCTCTCGCGCATGGCGACCTCCAGCGCGCCGAAGCGATAGCCCAAGCCGGAGGCCTTTGCCTCCAGCGGCGAGAAATCATAATCGATCCGCTCGATGAGCTCCATCGCCTTCGGGTCCTGAAACAGATTTGGAAACTGCTCCGTACACAGCTTGCGGCCGAAGAGGGGGATGACCAGCGTCTCCTGCACGGTGTTTTTCTCAATATGGATCTTTTCCATTTCGTGTCTCCTCACTTCTTCCCGACCAGCAGTGCGGAGCCCGCGAGCTCCATCCACACCGCCTCAAAGGGTGTGATCGGGTTGCTTTTCGTGGTGGAAATGAGCTGCACCTCCCGGTAGCCCATGTCGCGCAGCTTCTGCAGGAAGGCCTGCATATCGCCGTACTTGGCCTTGGAGAAAATGTCGTGCAGGGCAAAGATGCCGCCCGGCTTCAGCACGCGCAGCGTCTCCAGCAGGATCGCCTGCCGGTCACGGCTGGGGATGTTGTGATAGACATAGTTGCTCACGACCGCGTCAAAGTGCTCATCCGGGAAATCGAGATGCGTTGCGTCGCCCTGCGCGAAGGAGACGTTCTGCACGCCCTCCGCTTCGGCATTCTGTTCGCAGAGTTTCTTGCTGAAGGAGGCGTACTCCTTCCCCCAGCGGTCCACACCGAGAAGCCGCGCGCCGGGATATCGCTTTGCACAGGCGATGGTGAGCGCACCGCTGCCGCAGCCGATATCCAGCGCCTCGCTGCCCTCCGCCAGAGAAACATGTGCCGCGATCTCCTCAATGATGCGCCGGGAGAGTTGGCGCTTACCGTCGTATGAGAACGTGCGGTACATGAGCGTCATCCAGATTGTCGACACCGCGCCCACCGCAAATCCGGCAAGGCCGACGGCAAGCAGCGCGGTGCGCCAGCCGGCGGAGACCAGCCCGGTCAGGCGAACGACCAGATACAGCGCGAGAAACGCGCCTGTCCCGCCCGCTCCAGCATAGATCATGCCCTTCGGCATCCAGTTTTTATAGTTTGGATACATACTCCCATACTCCTTTTCGAGACAAAATTGCAAAGGTGCTCTTTTTCTTTGTTGATAGTTAGCTTTCGCTAACTTATTATAATATCCTCATCGTCAGAATGCAAGTGTTTTCAAAAGAATCTCGTCATACAAGACCACGAAAAGCAAAACACGACCATACGGGGCTGATCAAAGCGCACGGTATGGTCCTATTCTCATGCAGGCAATGGCACATCCGCTTGCGCTGCCCTGCTGCTATGCAGTTCAGGCGTTTCCGTTCACGATAGCCCCGTACGGTTCCTCCGGGATCATGGGCGCGCCGATCTCCGCAGTCGGTTCCGGCGCGATCTCGTGCGTTTTGGCAAACTGACGCCCTGGCTTGCGGACGAGGGCAAGGCGCGGCTATCGCTTTTTATAGAGCACGAGCTCCGGGTCGGCTCCCTCTGCGCCATACGTGCAGATCAGGATGAAATCCATGCTCGCAAGGACGCCGAAGCAGCGCTCGCCGCCAAAGTCCGACTCCAGCTGATTGCCGAGATAGGTCGTTTGGTCATTCAGGAATTTCACTTGCAGGCCGTTCGGAAGCCGATACGCCAGATTGACATAGCTTCCAACCAGCGCGTTCAGTTTCTCCAATCGCGGCATGCCCTCGATGTGCAGATCGTTGATCTCACGAATCAGCTGCTGCTTGAATGCCTCGAACTGTCCGCCGTCGCTGAGCTCGTCATACCGTTTCCAATAGTCC
>JAZQDI010000072.1:0-14329 GCA_045546715.1 Oscillospiraceae bacterium
CCATGTTCGGTGCTGACACCACCTCCGTTTACAAGACCATCTACGCGCTGCTGACCCTCGCGGTCTCCGTCTTCGCGCTGACCTAAGTCGGAGGCCAAGCGGTCTTAGGAAGACAATGACTAGACCCACCTCCTTGGCACACAGCACGACATGGCTACGATCCGACTTCCATGTTCGGTGCTGACACCACCTCCGTTTACAAGACCATCTACGCGCTGCTGACCCTCGCGGTCTCCGTCTTCGCGCTGACCTCTCTGGACTCCGGCACGCGTCTGAGCCGCTACATGTTCTCCGAGCTGTTCCTGAAGGAAGGCGAGAAGAGCTACAAGGACGCCAAGGGCATCCGCAAGGTTCTGGCTTATCCTCTGTTCGGCACCCTGTTCATGGTCATCGTGGGCTGCACCCTCGGCGGTCTGTCCCTCAGCCAGATCTGGGGTCTGTTCGGTGCTGCCAACCAGCTGCTCGCCGGCCTCGCTCTGATGGCTGTTGCTGCTTGGCTCGGCAATGTCGGGAAGAACAACAAGATGTTCATTATTCCGATGATCTTCATGCTCTGTGCCACGCTGACGCAGCTGTGCCTGACTATCATCGCCAAGGTGAAGGGTCTTGCTTCCGGTGCCTTTGCCGCCAACGTCGCAACCACCGGTCCTGTTTGGGGCCACTGGTTCCAGCTGATCTTCGCCGCTGCTATGTTCGTGCTCGCCATCATCCTCGTGATCGAGGGTATCGGCACTTTCTCCAAGCAGTCGAAGAAGGCCACCAAGTAATCCATATTTCAAGCGAAAGAGCTTGCCGGTTTCCGGCAAGCTCTTTTCTTTGTGCTGATAATCCACATCTTGACATTTCCCGCCATCCTGCATAAGATAGTTCTGCTTATTTTTGGAACGGAGGCGCTGCCATGACCCAAACTGCATCTACGCTGCTGAGTGTCGCGGGTTATCTGCTGCTTGTCGCGCTTGGGGGGTTGGTCGGCTCCCGGAGGGCTGTGAGAGCGCAGAGTCTGCCGTGGCTCGGAGGCGCGCAAACGGCGGTGCTGCTTCTCATCATACTCTCGCTTGGCATTCAGCTTGGCGCCAATGAGGAGGTTGCCGGTGCGGTCGCTGCAATTGGGCTTACCGCGCTGTTGGCCTCAGTGTTTTCCATGGCGGGAAGTCTCCTGTGTGTGTTTCTGCTGCGGCGTTTTGTGCTTCGGCTCGGACGCTTTGCCGATGTATCCGGAGAGACAGATCGCTCAGGGGGCGGACGGGCAGACAATCGACTCACATGGTACATTGCCGCAGCTGTCTTGCTTGGCGTCGGGCTGGGGCGGTGGGTTCTGTCTGCGTCTGGTTCTGAGAAGTGCAGCTATATTGTCACATATGGGCTGGATCTGATGCTTTTTCTCGTTGGTCTCGACCTCGGCCGGCAGGGAGACGCTATCCGCTCTCTGCGTGAAGCAGGAATCAAGCCGTTTTTTGTCCCTCTGGGCATCATCGTCGGAAGCCTTGCATTCGGTGCGCTTGCGGCCTTGCTTGTACCGTTTCCGGCGAAGGAAACCGGCGCCGCTGCAGCCGGCATGGGGTGGTATTCTCTCGCGCCGACCATCCTCGCGCCCTATTCGCTCAAGCTTTCTGCCATGGCCTTTCTCGCAAATGTCCTGCGTGAAATTCTGAGCATCCTGTTCGTGCCTGTTGTGGCCCGTCGCATTGGATATCTCGAAAGCATCGCCCTCGCGGGCGCCACCGCAATGGATACGCTCCTGCCTGTGATCATAAAGGCAACCGATCGCCGCATGACGGTGTATGCCTTTGCCTCCGGGCTCGTGTGCAGCCTCCTCGTCCCAGTGCTTGTTCCGCTGATCATTGGAATCTAAAAAACAGACCTGCCTTTGTTTGGCAGGTCTGTTTTGAATATATGCAGTTTTTTTACAGCTTAATCGCCGTGTCGTATGCGCTGTGCACCGCGTCGGCAATCGTGCCGCTGTGCACCGCGTCTCCGATGACGACATAGGGGATACCCACCTCGTCGAGCTCCGCCTTGAGCTTCAGCTCGGGACGTACGCCCATGCTGAGCACCACGTCCTCGCAGGGAATGGTCTCTTTTTTGCCGGACTTCATGTCCTCGACGACCACGCCGTCAGGCAGAATCTCGAGAAGCTTCGTGCTGGGACGGAATTCAACGCCGTGAGGCTGCAGACGGCTCATTTCGTCATCCACCAGCTGGAACCAGGTGCCGGGGGCAATCTCGTTTGCCATCTCGAGAACGGTGACCTCGCAGCCCTGCTCGCACAGGAACTCCGAGACCTCCAGACCGGTCATACCGCTGCCGATGACGACGGCGCGCTTGCCGTGGCTCTTTCTGCGGCCCATGATGATGTCCGGCGCGGTGCAGACGTTCTCGCCGTGCACACCGGGAAGCGAGCCGGGAACGAGCGCATTGCCGCCGGTTGCAAGCAGCACGAAGTCGGGTTTCATTTCCTGCAGCTTCGCAGCCGTAACTTCTATGCCGAAGCAGACCGTCACGCCCAGCTTTTCCACATTGGTCAGCAGGTCGATAACGCTCCAGCGCAGCTTATCCTTCAGCTTGCAGGTGGAGGCGGTAATGACCTGACCGCCGGGCTCGAGCGCCTTTTCAAACACTGTCACAGCGGCGCCGCGTCGGGCGAGCGTCTCCGCCGCCATGAGACCGGCAGGACCGGCGCCGACGACTGCGGCGGATTTGCCCTCGAGATCGCGCGGCATATTGTTGTCCTCGCGCTCGCGGCCGACGGCCGGGTTTAGCGCGCACTCGCCGTTTTTGCCGACCTTTGCGTTTGTCATGAAGGAAGAAATGCAGTTGAGGCAGCCAATGCAGCGCTTGATGTCCTCAGGACGACCTTCTTCCAGCTTCTGGACCCAGTGCGGGTCGCAGATGAAGGTGCGGGCAGAGCCCATGAAGTCCTGCGTGCCCTCGGCGATCTGGCGCTCCGCCTGCTCAGGCGAACGGATGAAGTTCGCCGCGCACACGGGGATGTTCACGACGCTCTTGATTTCTCTGGCGAGATAGGATCTCCAGCCGGGCTCATAGCTCGTCGGCTCGAGCCAGCCGTTATACACGTCATAACACGCGGAGGTAACGTTGATCGCGTCCACGCCGAGCTTTTCAAGCTCGATGGCGATTTTCTTGCCTTCCTCCACGGTATAGCCCTTGCCAGGCTTTCCGATGCGCTCATACATCTCGTCCGCCGTCAGACGCACCATCAGCGGATAGTCGCGGCCGCAGCGCTCGCGGATGCCCTGAATGATCTCCGTCACGAAGCGCATCCGGTTTTCAAAGCTGCCGCCGTATTCATCCGTGCGGTGGTTGGTGTTGGGGGAGAGGAACTGCTGAATCATGTAGCCGTGACCGCCGTGCAGCTCCACGAGATCGACGCCGGCCTTCTTGCAGCGGACAGCGGCTTCGATGAAGTCGTTGATGAGGTTTTTGACCTCTCTGTGGCTCATGGCGTGCATGCGCATGGCGCCGTGATTGGCGAGCTCTACTTTACTGGGAGCCTGCACGGACCAGATCAGCTTCTTTTCCTCCATGCCGAGCAGGATGGGGGTGCATTTAAAGATGCCGTCGAGCACCTTGGGGAAGCGCTTGACGATCGGAATGACCATCGGCAGGCTGTTGGTGCTGCTGGAATAGCCCTGACGACCGGGATGGTGCAGCTGAATACCGAGCTTCGCGCCGTGGCGGTGGATGCGCTCAACGAACTCGCGCATTGGCTCAATGTGATAGTCATGGCTCATGGCCAACTGCGTATAGGTGGAGGCGGCTCCCATATCGTTCACGCGGGTGACGCCGGGGATGATGAGACCGACGCCGCCCTTGGCGCGCTCCTCATAGTAATCCATCAGACGCTCAGTAGGCGTGCCGTCGGGCTGACCCAGACTCATCTCCGCCGCGGTCATAACCGTGCGGTTCTTGATCGTGAGCGTGCCGATGTTCATCGGGCTCAGCAGATGTTCAAATGCCATGTCTTACTTCTCCTTCTTCGCGAGTTTCTTTTCCATGCGTACGAGCTTTGCATATTCCAGCTTCCAGTAGATCGTGCGAATCGGCGGGCAGATGCCCATGAGCACCTTGCTCACAGCGAACAGGAAGCAGGGAGAGACATACTTTTTGCCTCTTTCAATTCCGGCGACCATTTTCCGGGCGACGACGTCCGGCTTCTGCACGGGGAAGGGCTTTTCAAATTTGTCGCCATCGTGTGCCACGACGAAGAAGTTCGTGTCCGTGGCGACAGGGTAGAGGCAGGTCATCTTGAGATTGTCCGGCTTCTCGGTGCGCACGGCCTGCTGGAAGCCCTGCGTGGCGAATTTGCTCGCGCTGTAAACCGCGTAGCCGGGCATTGCCATCTGACCGATGGCGCTGACTGTGATGGCGAGATGTCCGTCGCGGCCGTTCAGGTGCTTGAGGTAGCGGGAATATGTATACATGGGGGCAAAGGTGTTCGTGCGGAACATGCGCTCGACGCGCTCCCAGTCGGTGTAATCATAGCGCTCATAATAAGGGAAGCCGGCATTGGCATAAAAAATGTCGATTTTCTCGAACATGCTCTCAGCCTTGGCAAAAAGCGTCTCAATTCCCTCAGCGCTGCTCACGTCGCAGTCAAAGGGCGTCACGTTCGGGGCAAAGTTCGTCAGCTTTTCTACCGCGTGGCGGCTCACGGCGAGAATGCGGTTATCTGATCCCTGTACAAGCAGCTTGAGCACTTCGAGACCGATTCCGGAGCTCGCGCCGGTGAGGACGATGGTTTTTCCGTTGATCATGGTTTTTTCTCCTTACTTATCATACTCGCCGTATTCGCAGCCGATATTTTTAGCTTCGACCTCGTCAATCAGGAAATCCTTCTTGCCGATGCGGCGATAGAGCTTGATGGTGCCTACACCGTTGCCGCCGTTCCAGAGACGGTTGTGGCGCTTGGTGCCGTTGGGCGCTTCATAGTTGATGTGCAGCATGTCTGCCTTGTTGCAGGTGATGTCGGAGATCATCTTGGCGGTGAATGTGGTCTGTTCCACATGCCAGTGGATCTGATCGTCCGTCTCCCAGCTTTCAAACTTCGTCTGGCTGCCGGTCCAGAATTTGGAGAAGTTGAATTCGTAGTTCTTTCCCTCGTAGAAGAACTGACCCAAAAGCTTGCGCTCCAGCGCATAGAAGAAAATCTTCGGCCGGCCGCCGCCAATCTCAAAGGCGCTGTTTTTCAGCTGTTTTCCGGTCTTCTTGCTCACCAGATTGTTGCTCGACAGCCAGACCCAGGGACTCGTAAAGTCGCCGCCCCAGTTTTTGTCGGCGTAGCCGTAGCAGGTATCGGGCCGCACATAATAGGTTCTGCCGTTGAACTGAATTTCGCCGTCGTAGTAGGTTTTCATGCCTTCGGCGTGCCAGAACATCTCAAAGGAGTTGATGTCGCGGAAGAATTTGCTCGCGCCGTAACCCACGTGGAAGGAGATGTCCTTGCGAATCCGCAGATTCCATTTGATTCTGCCGGCGTCACACATCCATTCCGGGTGTGCGGCTGCCTCTTCGGGCTTGATGACAATGCTGCCGCGGGTTTCCGTCTCGCTGCAGAAGCAGTCATCCGCGTCAATGGAGAAGGGCGTCACAGGGGAAATACGGACATCTTTCCATGCAAAGAAGCGATGCAGCTGGGCTTTTTCCTTGCCCCAGGTGCCGACATTTACCATGAGATAGGAGGGGCGCTCGCCGGCCTTCTGCGCTTCCGGGCGGTTCCAGACAATCACGGGTTTGTCTTTTGCGTGTGCCGGATTGCATGTGAAAAATTCGATGTAAAAAGGTTTTTCCTCTCCGGTTTCGGCGTCCCGTGCGGTAAAGGAATGCCACCACCAGTCGTAGCCTCGCTTCGCGAGGGGTCCCTTCAGCATCCATGCGTTGCGGGTTGTGTCTTTTATATTTGCCATGATTTTCTCCTCCTTTTACTTTGTAACTTGTTCATTATCCTCCCATTTATATGCTTATTGTACCATTTTTTCTTTCGCTTTGCATCACAGAAAACAAACAGCCAGATTGTGAAAAATGCACAATCTGGCTGTAAAATGTCGGAAATTCGATATCTGGTAATGTGAATTTGGAATGGTACAACTTTAAATCGTCTCTTTCTGTACCGAAATCTCTGTGATTTCCTGCACTTTGATTTCGATGCCGTTCTGCAGCACGAGCACCCGGCGCTGCGGCTTCCACGCCGTGACGCGTCCGACCGCGGTGCGGTAGGCGCCGCCGTCCTTCTTCGCATCCGATACGAACCACGTCACGGTCACCTTCGGCGTTTCCGGGATGTGGTCGCGCACCCAGCACAGGCGGCGGTTCAGTTCTTCCGCCGCGTCCTCGCTCAGTTCAATGCGGCGCTCCGTGCGCCGCCCAGCCTCCTGCACGGCTTCGTCATATCCCGTGAGTGCCGCGAAGGGGGCAAACTGCGCCGCGCGGTTTCGCATGGGCATCGGCAGCCGCCGATCCGATTTCGGGTGGGGCAGAGAGACCATGTCATCATAGCCTGTCATGCCCGGTGTCCTCCGATCTGCTGGTTGCGGTCTCTGGCGGTGGCGCCCTCCTCCAGATTCATGCCGCGGAGGATGGCGTTTTTGCCGTATTTGCTCCGAATGCGCAAGATGGCCTCCTGCCGCCGCCGCTCCCGCTCGGGGTCCTCCGTTTTCTGATCCTCCGGCTCTGCCATGGAAAAGAGATCGAGCTGTTCTGCCTCGGCCTGCGGCTGCTGCCCTTCGGGACAGACGTGGTTTGCCACGACATACATGCGCCGCACCAGAAGATTTTTGTCCACGATTCGGTCAAAAAGCTTTGTTGCCGCATCGAGAATTTCCTTGGTAGAGGCGGTGAAGCCGCTGAGATTGATTGAGCCATGCGCGGGGGAGGGCGCTTCGCGGCCGTAAAAATCCCGGTCCACCGGCCCGTGATAGCGCCGACGACGCTCGGGGTCACTGAGGTTTTCAATGTCATATCCCACGCTCAGCACGATCTGATCTGTCACCATACCCTTTTCCACCAGATCCATCAACAGCAGATCCGTCATTTCCCGCACGACCAGCCGCGCCTTTTGAAACTCGTAGGCTGTGTGCAGAACCTGACCGGAGGAAAGACTGCTGCTGTCCGGCCGGTAGGACTTGATGTCCTGAATGGTGCAGGGCTCCCAGCCCCAGGCATGGTCGATGAGCAGCTCTGCGTTCACGCCGAACATGCGGTAGAGCTCCTCTGCATTCGTGAGACTGTATCGCGCGATATCACCCATGGTATAGAGCCCGCAGGCGGCGAGCTTTCGCGCGTAGCCGGGGCCAAGCCGCCAGAAATCGGTCAGCGGTTTGTGGTTCCACAGCAGCTCCCGGTAGCTGCGCTCCGTCAGCTCCGCGATGCGCACGCCATACTGATCGGCCTTGCTCTTCTTGGCCCAGATATCCATTGCAATCTTGCAGAGATAGAGATTCGGCCCGATGCCTGCCGTGGCGGTGATTCCCGTTTCAGAGAGAATGTCTCGGATGATGCGCATGGCAAAGTCGTGTGCCGTCTCCTTCCGAACGCCCAGATACATTGTCGCATCAATAAAAACCTCGTCGATGGAATAGACGTGAATGTCCTCCGGCGCAACGTATTTCAGATAGATCTGGTAGATCTGTGTGCTGACGGCCATGTATCGTGCCATCTCCGGCTTTGCCACGAGATAGCCCAGCGCCTTCGTGGGGTCTGCCAGCTCCCTGGCGTCTGTGGCTTCGCCCTCGAGCATGTGCCGCGGCGCGTGCGCGCGGCGCACAGCGTTCACTTCCTCCACGCGGCGCACAACCTCGAACAGCCGCGGCCGTCCGGGAATTCCCTGTGCCTTCAGCGCAGGGGAGACCGCAAGACAGATCGTCTTTGTGGTTCGGCTCTCGTCGGCTACCACCAGATGTGTAGTCAGTGGGTCAAGCCCCCGATCCGCGCAGGCCACGGAGGCGTAGAACGATTTGAGGTCGATGGCGATATAGGTTTTTTGAGGTTCTTTGTTCATGGGAACACCGTCCAAAGAGTGGAACATGGAGAGTGGAGATATGCAGCCCGATTACGGAAGCGCCACTCTTCACTCTCATTCTGCAGTCAGTTTCACTTTGAATGAGATGGATCTTGCCGTTTTGATGCCGTCAAACTGCACCACATGCGCGCCCTTCTCCTCGTCCACGGCAATGACGGTCCCTGTACCGAGGATGCTGTGGCGTACCCGGGCACCCACGGCAAATTCGCCCTGCGGCAGCGACTCCGGCAGATGCTTTTCCTTCATGGCAATGTAGCTTCTCGCGTCTTCAATCAGCCCGTCTCTGGGCTTCGGTTCCTGCTCCATCCGCTCCTCGCCGATGTCCAGCAAAAACCGGGAGAGGTAGCGCGGCGCGCCGTCCACGCCGCGGCCCTCCGCCTCGGAGAGATAGAGCCTGTTTTCCGCGCGCGTCACAGCCACGAAGGCGAGCCGCCGCTCCTCCTCCATGCCGGGCAGCGTGCGAACCTTCCGGCTGGGGAAGATACCTTCGTTCATGCCGCAGAGAAATACATAAGGAAATTCCAAACCTTTTGCCGCGTGCACAGTCATGAGCTTTACCTTGTCCTCATTTTGCGCCGCATCGCTGTTGGTGAAGAGCGCGACGTGTGCGAGGTAGTGCTCGAGCGTGGCCTCCTCGCCGCAGGTCGTCTCATATTCGTAAATTGACTGCTTCAGCTCTGCCAGATTGTCCAGCCGTTCCTGACTGCCCTCTGTGCGGAGCATGGTTTCATATCCGCTGCGATTCATCAGATCGCTCAAAAGCTCTGAGATTGGCCGATCATGATATGTGGCGGAAAACTCCTCCACCAGCTTGATGAAGGCCGCGCCCTTCGTCCCCTTGAAGAGCGGATCGTCCAGATTCTTCTGCAGCGCTGCATAGAGTGTGCAGCCGTTCTTTGCGGCGTATTCCTCCAGAAACCGCATACGACGCTGACCGAGATTGCGCTTCGGCGTGTTGGCCACGCGGCGGAAGGAGAGGTCGTCTTTCAGCGCGATCATGCGCAGATAGCTCAGCGCGTCTTTGATTTCCATGCGCGCGTAAAACTGCACGCCGCTGTAGATCGTGTAGGGGATCTTTCGCTTCTGCAGCACGGCCTCGACATTGCGCGTCACATAGTGCGCCCGATAGAGCACGGTCATGTCCCGATAGGGAATTCCCGCGTCGTGCAGCTCCTGCATCTGGAAGGCGATCCACTCCGCCTCCTTCTCCGCGTTCGGCGCGTGATGACACAGAACACTCTTTCCGTCCGCGAGCGTTGGGATCAGGTCCTTCTGAATGCGGTAGGTGTTCTTCGCAATCAGCGCGTTTGCCGCCGCGAGAATCTGCGGCGTGGAGCGATAGTTTTCCGTCATGAGAATCGTCTTCGTGCCCGGAAACTGCTTGTCAAACTGCATCAGATATTTCACGTCTGCCCCGCGCCAGGTGTAGATCGTCTGGTCCGGGTCGCCCACGATGAAGAGATTTTTATGATAGCCGCAGAGCACCTCCATCAGCTCATACTGCAGCCCGTCGATGTCCTGAAACTCATCGATCATGATATATTCCAGCCGCTGCTGCCATTTGAGCCGGATCTCTTCGTTCTCCTGAAAGATGTAGAGCGAAAATTTGATCAGATCGTTATAGTCCAGCGCAAAGCACTTTTTCTCCTGATACAGATATCCGTAAAAGATGATATCCGCCGTGCCGACGGCATGCATGTATTTCTCGTGCAGCGTTTCGAGCGACATGGTGATCATGTCGAGATAATAGTCCGGGTGCTTGAAAAGCTTCTGAATCTCGATCATGTCCCGCGCGTCGGAAAAGGTCATATCCCGCAGCGTGAGACCCCGCTCCTCATAAATGATGGCGAGCATTGCGTCAATGTCGGAGTTGTCGAGCACGAGAAAGCTTTTCGGATACTGCACGGCGTGGCTGTCCTCCTGCAGGATGGACACGCAGAAGCCGTGGAAGGTGTTGATGTATCCCGTGTCATTGTCGCCGGTGAGATTGTGGATGCGCTGGCGCATCTCGTTTGCGGCCTTGTTCGTGAAGGTCACGCAGAGAATGTTCCCGGGCAGGATGCCCATTTCGTTCACCAGAAAGGCGAAGCGGTGCGTGAGCGCCCTTGTCTTGCCGGAGCCCGCGCCCGCGATCACGCGCACAAAGCCCTCGGTCGTTGTCACGGCCTCCAGCTGGGCCGCGTTCAGATTGGCCTGATCCATAGTTATCTCCGTTCTGCCTTTCGGCGAAGTGTCTTGAGATGTGTCTTCTGCTCCGGCGAGATGCGATAGCTCTCCACTGCCTTTTGAATCGTCTTGTTGTGTACCCACAGCTCCAGCCGCTCCTGCTCCAGATAGGGCAGCGCGTCGTCATACTGCTTTGCCAGCGCCGTGGCAAAAAACCACGCCTGCATCATTCGGATGTAATATTCCTCCCGCTGCACCGCCGCGGCCTGCGCGAGAATGTCCGGGGTGAACTCCTCGTCCAAAAAGTGATCCATCAGCATCTTGAGTCCAAATCGGACGGTGTATTCGTGGTCTGATTCGAGCCATGCGCCGATCTTCTCATACAGCGCTGTCCGGTTTTTCCGAAACGCTTTCGGCGTCAGCTGGTCGCAGGTGGCCCAGTTGTCAATGCAGGGGAGGAAGGCTTCTGTCCGCGCCATGGCAGCGTTAAAATCCTTCTCCGCAGCGATCAGAAATGCGTGCAGCTGGTTTTCTTCAAAATATTCGTGCGGCAGCGCGGCGAGCAGCGCCTCTGCCTCCGGCGTGCCCTTCAGCTCCCCGGCGAGCTTTCGCAGCGCCGGCGTGCGCACGCCGATGAAGGTCTCCGTGCGAACCGTAGGGATCAGCGGACTCTGAAACGCGGCGTAATCTGCGTCCCGCAGCGCAAACAGCCGTTCCTGAATTGTTGTCATTGCCAGTCCCCCTTATACGTTTGTCTGTATTATAGCTCAATCGCTGACAAGTGTCAACAATAGAATCCGAACCAACCGGAGCTGCCTCTGCATAGCATGGAACAAAAAGGAAAGGGGAGACTGCCATGACCACAGCGCAGGCCAGAGAGCTCTTCGTTGCCGCAGCGCAGCAGTATCTCGGCATTTCGGAGCACTCCGGCGCGCATGAAGAGATCATTCGGATCTATAACTCCATCCGCCCGCTGCCGAGAGGGTTTGTGATGAACACGTCCCTGCCATGGTGTGCCGCCTTTGTGAGCGCCATCGCGCAGCTCTGCGACATGACCAACATTGTCCCGCCGGAGTGCAGCTGCTGGTATATGATGCAGGGCTTTCAGCGCCTTGGGGAGTGGACAGACCGGGATGATTACGTCCCCGCGCCGGGAGATGTGATTTTCTATGACTGGGAAGATTCCGGTGCAGGAGATAATCTGGGCGTGCCGGACCACGCCGGAATCGTGGAAACCGTCTATGGCAGCACCATTGTTCTCATCGAGGGCAATTACGGCAACACCGTGCGGCGCCGCTATCTCGCCGCGGGTGCTCGCTATATCCGCGGCTTTGGCCTGCCGGACTTTGCTGCCTGGGCGAAGACCCATTCCGGCGCGGTTCCGCCGCCGTCAGGGGAGGGAAGCAAAATGACCATGTTATCCAAGGGCAGCCGGGGCTATCAGGTGAAGGTGTGCCAGAGCCTTCTGATTCTGAACGGCTGTCCCTGCGGCGCTTACGGTGCGGACGGCGTTTTCGGCAGCGCTACCCGCGCCGCCGTGCGTCGATATCAGAAGGCAAAGGGACTCACAGTTGACGGGATTGTTGGTACGAATACCTGGAACGCGCTGCTGGGCTGCTAAAATCCTGCGCTGCGCCGAAACTAAATCCGTAGGGGCGCTTCACGAAGCGCCCGCCCTGCCAGCCTATTCAAATCCACCTGCGGAGGAACGGCTTGTGTGCCGTCCTCCGCGATTTTGCTCGGAAAATGCTTGTGATTCTAAACCGGAAATGATAAACTGTAACTGCGGCATAAATCGAGTAATTGTCCATTTAGAAAATGCGTTTTATTCCGGTAAAAATGTATTCTCCAATTTGTCGTTTTCTGGACGAGAAAATCAATTTGGTCCGCAGCAAGCGTAGCTCTGCGTTTTTCGTGGTATGTCTTCGGTTGCACACTTTTATAATGGGAGGAAAATACATGAGGAAAAGAGTGTTAAGTCTTGCGCTGGCTTTCATCCTTTGCTTGTCGCTGCTGCCCTTCGGCGCGATGGCGGCAGACATCGTGGAGAGCGGAAAATGCGGCGAGAATGTCACATGGACGCTTGACAGCAACGGAAAACTGACGATCAGCGGCACGGGCAAAATGGTAGTGCGCCGTTGGAGCAATGAAGCGGTCAGGGACGTTGTCATTGAAGATGGTGTCACTGAGATTAATTGGCATGCGTTCAGCAACTGTGTAAATATGAAATCCATTACCATGGCGGACAGTGTCACGTTCATTATGAATGATTCGATTGATGGCTGCACATCATTGGAGAGCGTGAAGCTGTCTAATCAGCTGAGCTTGATTCACAACCGTGAGTTTTATGGCTGTACAAGCCTGAAAAGCATAACCATTCCGGATAGCGTGACATCGATTTGGACATCTGCCTTTGAGGGATGCAGCAGTCTGGAACGAATAACGATTCCGGCAGGCGTGACTGCAATTGATGAGAAGGTCTTTTCGGGCTGCACCGGCCTGAAAGAGATCAATGTGGCTGCTGCGAACAGCAACTATGTCTCTGTAAACGGCGTCCTGTTTAACAAAGACCGGACAGAGCTCATTGCATATCCTGCCGGTAAAACAGACAGTTCTTATGTGATCCCACAGGGTGTGACCAAAATTCACGAAAAAGCGTTCCAGGGGGCTTCCTCTCTGCAAAGCGTTACCATTCCGGACAGTGTGACGGAGCTTGGCAATTATGCTTTTCAGGATTGCACCGGCTTGAAGCAGATTATGATTCCAAAAAATATATCTAGTGTTTATACGGCCTTTATTGGCTGCACGGGACTGGAGGCATATAACGTATCTGCAGAGAACAGTGATCTCATTTCCCGTGACGGCGTGCTGTTTAGCAATGATGGCCACACCCTAGACAACTATCCCGCCGGGAGAAAAGCGGAAACTTATTCCATTCCGGCGGATGTATCGAGGATTGAATGGTTTGCCTTCAACAATTGCGTCTGCCTTGAGTATGTGATCATTCCGGATGGAATGGAGAAGATCAATGAATTCGCTTTTTCAAATTGCAAAAGTCTGAAGCGAGTAACAATCCCGGACAGCGTGAAGGTGATAAACGGGAGAGCGTTTTCAAATACTGGTTTGGAGAGCGTCTTCATCTCCCCAAATGTATCATTTGTAGGTGCATCTGCATTTCAGGAATGCAGCAGTCTGCAGCGAATTGAAGTTGACCCGAAAAATGAAGATTTCAGCTCTGTAGACGGTGTTCTGTTCAACAAAGACCATACTGCACTGCTGGCTTGCCCTCCCGGAAAAACAGGTGCATATACTGTGCCTGACGAGGTTGTGCGCATTGAAGATGCATTTTACAGCTGCACAAATCTGGAACAGATCAACCTTCCGAATGGAGTGCAGCAAATTTGTAGGGAAGCATTTTACGGCTGCACAAATCTGAAACAGATTCATCTCCCGGACGGTTTGGAAGGAATTGGAGAACATGCTTTTGCTAACTGTTCCTCCCTGAAAGAAATAACCATTCCGAGCAGTGTATCCTACATTGATGATTATGCATTCTCCGGCTGCAGTTCGCTCACGAAAGTGACATTGTCGGACGAAACCGGATTTGGTATTGGTGAGTTTGGAGGCTGCAGCAGCCTTACAAGCATTATTCTTCCCAAGAAAGAACCATCAATTACATGGGCGATGTTCCGCGGCTGCACCGGCCTGAAATCTGTGACCATTCCGGCCCCGGTCAAATATATTGGATCAGATGCGTTTAAAAATTGCACAGGCATGACGGAGCTTATCATACCGGAGACGGTTGAGGGACTTGATAATTCGGCGTTTAATGACTGCAGCAATCTGAAGAGTGTAACCATTCCGGTTTCAATTACTAAAATTCCCAACGGAGCCTTTTCCGGATGCTATGCGCTGAGAGATGTCTATTATAACGGAACGAGTGCGCAGTGGGCTGAGATGAAGATCGAAGATTTTAATGAAGAACTTCTTTATGCAGCCATTCACTGCAATGATCCTGTGCCGACTCCAAAGCCGACCGCCACTCCCGCACCCACTGCGCAGCCGACGGCAAAGCCCACTGCTTCTCCCGCGCCGACGGCGAAACCGACTGCAACGCCTGCGCCGACA
>JAZQDI010000073.1:0-22549 GCA_045546715.1 Oscillospiraceae bacterium
GTCTGCTTTGCTATGCTTTGATCTTGGTCCCGGCGTGATTTTCGGCGGCTTTTCCGCTCGGATTTGCCCCTTATTTCGCGCTGTGACGAACGTTGGATGAAAGGTTGAATATTTACCTTACGTTCACCTTTTCATTCAACGCAATCAACGCAAATCAACGCAGAAACGAAACCAACGAAGGGAAGGGATGCGCATGCTGCAGATCCTTTATGGCGCCCCCGGCTCCGGCAAGACCGCCGCGCTCATGGCGCGCATTGCCGAGGCTGTACGCGCAGAGCGCCCCGGGCAGATTCTCATTGTCCCGGAGCAGTACAGCCACGAGGCCGAGCGGGAACTGACCGCCGCCTGCGGCGACACGGCCGGGCTCTATGCCGAGGTGCTCAGCTTCACGGCGCTTGCCCGCCATGTGTCGGACGAGGTGGGCGGCGCCTCTGTCCCCATGCTCGATCAGGGCGGCAGACTGCTGTGCATGGCGCGGGCCATGAGCCAGATCGGGCCGCGGCTGCAGGTGTTTTCCGCCAGCCGCCGCAGCGCGCAGATGCAGCAGACGCTGCTCGCCGCTGTGGACGAGTGCAAGCTCGCCTGTCTCTCTCCGGAGGATCTCTCCGCCGCTGCGGAGGACTGCGGCGGTTATCTGGGGCAGAAGCTCTCCGACCTGTCGCTCATTCTCTCTGCCTTCAACGCCGTCGCCGCGCAGGGCTCTGCCGACCCGACCGATCGGCTCACGGTTCTCGCCTCGCAGATCCCGGCGAGCCGGCTCGACCGCGCGGCGGTTTATATCGACGGCTTCACCGATTTCACCGCGCAGGAGCAAAATGTCATCCGCGCACTGGTTCGCGCCGGGACGGCTGTCACCGTCTGTCTCACGCTCGACACGCTCTCCGCCGGGAGCGAAATTTATGCCGCGCAGCGCCGCACGGCGCACGCGCTGCTCGATATGGCGGCGTCCCTCGGCGCGGAGAAGCGTGTGGAGGCGCTGCCAGCCGGGGAGGAGACGCGCAGCGCCGCTCTGCGCATCCTGCGCGACGAGCTTTTTTCCTATACAAGCCAGAAGCACCTCGACGAAACCGGCGCCGTGCGCCTCTGCCGGGCGGACAGTATTGAGACCGAGTGTGCCGGCGCTGCCGCGCGGGCGCTGGAGCTGGTGCGCTCCGGCTGCCGCTGGCGGGACATTGCCATTGCCGCGCGCGGCTTTGGGGATTATCAGGGTCCGCTGCGCCGCGCTTTTTCGCACTATGGCGTGCCGCTCTATCTCACCGAGCGCACGAGTCTGCTGCAAAAGCCCCTCGGCGCGCTCATCCGCGCGGCTTATGACGTGATCACCGGCGGCTGGGACAGCGAGGATGTCCTCGCCGTCGCCCGCACCGGGCTCACCGCCCTGACGCCGGACGATATTGACCGATTGGAAAATTACACGCTTCTCTGGTCCGTGCGCGGCAGTCTCTGGAAGCGTGCCGAGCCGTGGACACAGCATCCGATGGGTTATGGCCAGCCGGAAACGGAGGAGAGTGCGGCGCTTCTGCGCCGGCTTGACGATCTCCGGCGCGAGGCTGCCCGGCCGCTGGTTCTGCTGGAGCGCGAGGCGAATGCGGCCTCGACCGCGCATGGGCAGGCCGTGGCGCTTGCCAACTTCTGGGAGGCGCTGGCTCTGGATCGAAAGCTTGAGCGCCTGTCCGATGCGCTCCGCGCTGACGGGCGCGAGGCACTCGCCGCGGAGTATGAGCAGATCTGGTCGATTCTTGTCGGCGCGCTGGAGCAGTTCGCTGCCATTCTGGGCGATACGGAGATGGACGCGGAGGCCTTCTCCCGCCTGTTTCTGCTCATGCTCTCGCGCTATGACATCGGCACGATTCCCGTCTCGCTTGACCGGGTCTCGGCGGGCGAGATGGACCGCATGCGCCGCCGCGGCGTGCGCCATCTGATTCTGCTCGGCTGCTCCGATGACCGGATTCCCCGGCAGGGGGATCGCGGCGGCGTTTTCTCCACGGAGGAGCGCCGGGAGCTGCTGGAGCACAATGTGGATCTCGGCGGCGGCAGAGAGGAGGACCTCTGGCGGGAATACGCGCTGGCCGCGAGCTGTCTTTCTCTGCCGCGTGATACTCTCACCATGTTCTGGTCCGATACCGGGCGGGAGGGGCAGCCCCTCAGCCCCGCCTTTTTCGTCACGCGCGCGCAGCAGCTCTTCGGCGCCGAGCCTGCGGCGGTCGATCCGCTGCGCTGCGCTGAGTCCGCCCCTGCTCCCGCGCTGGAGCTCGCCGGGCGCGCGCTGCGCGGCGCGCGGGACGAGAGCAGTCTCGCCGCGCTCGCCTGGCTTCGCTCCCGGGAAGGGGCGCGGCTGGCGCAGTTTCGCTCGCGCTCGGCGCTCCTGCGCTCGAGTCTCTCGCCGGAGCGCGCCGCCGCCCTCTTCGGGCAGCAGACGCGCCTTTCCGCCTCCCGCACGGAGAAATATGCCTCCTGCCCTTATGCCTTTTTCCTCGAATACGGGCTCAAGGCCAAGCCCCGGCGGCAGGAGAGCTTCGCTGCGCCCGAGATCGGAACATTTGTCCATGCCGTGCTTGAGCAGGTGGCGGGTGCGGTGAAGGAGCAGGGCGGCTTTCATGCCGTCACGGACGATGAACTTCTTGCTCTCACAGACGAGGCTGTGGAGCGCTATATTCAGTCTGAGCTCGGCGGGCTGCAGGATCGCTCGCCCCGGTTTCAGTATCTGTTCCGCCGCCTGAGTGCGAGCGCGCGGCAGGTTGTGCTGGACATGGCGGGCGAGCTGCGCGCGTCAAAGTTCGAGCCGCTGGATTTCGAGCTGAACTTTGCCGATCCCTCCGTCCTGCCGCCTGTGCGCCTGTCTGATGGGGAGACCGTGCTCACGCTCACCGGCATCGCCGACCGCGTGGACGGCTGGGTGCATGAGGGAAAGCTCTATCTGCGCGTGGTGGACTACAAGACCGGGCGCAAAGCCTTCTCCCTCTCGGATGTGTATTACGGCCTCGGCCTGCAGATGCTTTTGTATCTCTTCGCGCTCGGCAGAGTGGGTGAGAGCCGGTATCATATGGAGATCGTTCCCGCGGGTGTGCTGTATCACCCGGCGCGGGATGTGATTTTGAATCTCTCGGAGGATCTTCCTGAGGAGGAGATCCGCAAAAAGCGCGCTTCCGAGCTGCGCCGCTCCGGTCTCGTGCTGGACGCGCCCGGTGTGCTCGACGCGATGGACACCGGAGAAAAGAAGCAGTATGTCACGCTGCGGCGCGCGGGGCTTGTCTCCGGCAAGGGCGTTGATCTCGCAAAGGCAGAAGATCTTGGCCGCCTCGCGCGGCATATGGAGAACACGCTTCTCGGTCTGACGCGCGAGCTGCAGCGGGGTGAGATTCCCGCAAGACCGATTTATCGCAGCGCGAATGACAGCGCCTGCAATTACTGCGATTATGGACATGTGTGCCATTTTACCCCCGGAGAGCAGGGCGACTGCCCCCGGGTGCTCGAGCCTCTGCTTCCGCTGGAGGTCTGGGCGAAGCTTCAGGAGGAAGGAGACGAGAACCATGGCTGATATGCGTTTTACTCCGGCGCAGCAGTGCGCCATTGACAGCCGCGAGAGCACCGTGCTCGTCTCCGCCGCCGCCGGCAGCGGCAAAACCCGCGTTCTCACCGAGCGGCTCATGGCCTATCTCACGGACGAAAACGACCCGCAGGACATTGACCGTTTCCTGATCATCACGTTTACGAAGGCCGCGGCCGGGGAGCTGCGCAGCCGCATCCTCTCCGGAATCGCGGAGATGACGGCGTCGCATCCGCATCTGCGCCGTCAGACGGCGCTGTGCGCCCGCGCTCAGATCGGCACGATCCACAGCTTCTGCGGTGACCTCCTGCGCGAGCACTGCGCTGCAGCGGCGCTGAGTCCCGATTTTCAGATCGCGGACGAGAATCAGGCTGCCGCGCTCAAATCCGCCACACTCGACAAGACGCTCGAGGCGGCCTACGGCAGCATCGACGAGGACGCCTCCCTGCGTGCCCTTGCGGACACCGTCGGCGCCGGGCGGGATGACCGCAGGCTCGCAGAGCTCATTTTGCAGCTCTATGAAAAAATGCAGTCCCACGCGAGGCCCGAGCAGTGGGCGGCGCAGCAGAAGGAGCTCCTCTCTCTGCGCGGCGTGACGGACGCCGGCGAAACCCCGTGGGGCGAAGAGCTGCTCGAGGACGCCGGGCGCACGCTCTCTTACTGGAGCTGCGCGCTGGACGATCTCATTGCGGAGATTCGACCGCTCGAGTGGCTCTGGAAGCCCTATGGCCCCAGCCTGCAGGAGACGGGGGAGGGACTTCGCGCGGCACTTCGCGCCATGGAGACCGGCTGGGACGCGGCGGCTGCCGCCTTGAGTGAGATCGCTTTTCCCGGGCTCAAGGCCGTGCGCAATCCGCCGGACCCGGAGGTGAAGGACCGGGCGCAGGCCGTGCGCAAGCAGTGCAAGGCCGCCGTGGAAAAGCTGCAGAAGCAGTTTTCTCAGCCGTCTGAAAAGATGCTCTCGGATCTTCGCGCCGCTGCGCCGGTCATGGAGCGTCTGCTCGATCTCACCGAAGCGTTTTCCGCCGCCTATGCCGCCGAGAAAAAGCGCCGCGATTTGGTGGACTACGCCGATCTGGAGCACATGGCCGCGCGTCTGCTCACGACCGAGACAGGCGAAGCGTCCGACCTTGGGCGCACGGTCTCGCGCCGCTTTCGGGAAATTCTCGTGGACGAATATCAGGATGTGAGCGAGGTGCAGGATCTCATCTTCCGCGCCGTGAGCGACGAGGGGCGAAATCTCTTCTTCGTCGGCGATGTGAAGCAGTCGATCTATCGCTTCCGTCTGGCAGACCCCGGTCTGTTTCTGTCCAAATACCGCGCCTTCGCCCCGGCGGAAACTGCCGCGCACGGCGAGAGCCGCCGCATCCTGCTGCAGGAAAACTTCCGCTCGCGCGGCGCGGTGCTCTCGGCGTGCAACCATGTGTTTCGAAACATCATGTCTCAGGAGCTTGGAGAGCTGGACTATGATGATGACGCGGCTCTGCGCTGCGGACTTCCGGAGATGGAGGGCGGCGAAAAGCCGGAGCTCTGTCTCCTGCAGCTGCCGGGCGACGCCGCCGGGCCGGGACCGGACCGCGCGGCGCTGGAGGCAGACTTCGTCGCCTCGCGCATTCGCGCGCTCAATGATCAGGGCGTGCCCTGGGGTGATATGGTCATTCTCCTGCGCAGCGCAAACTCTGTCGGCCCGGTCTATCGCCGCGCGCTCACGGCGCGGGGCATCCCCGTGGCCTCGGAGCAGAGCGGCGGCTTCTTTGAGAGTCTGGAGGTCTCCATGCTCCGATCGCTTCTCGCTGTCATTGACAATCCGCATCAGGACGTGCCGCTTATCGGCGTGCTCACGTCCCCGCTCTTCGGGCTTGACGCCGACGCCCTCTCGCAGATTCGGGAGGGGGATCGGGAGCATGATTTCTATGATGCGCTGTGCCTTCGCGCGGAGCAGGACGAAACCTGCCGCGCCGCGCTTGACACGATTCGGCGCTACCGCCGTCTCGCGCCGGACAGCGCGCTCACGGATCTGCTCTGGCAGATCTATGATGACCGCGACCTCATGGCGCTCTGCGCCGCCATGCCGGACGGGGACGCCCGCCGCGCGAGACTCCATCAGCTGCTGGGCCTGGCTGAAAACTTTGAACGCACGGGCTATCAGGGGCTGCACCGTTTCGTCTCCTGGCTCGATCAGCAGGAGCGCGACGGGCGCGAGCCCGCCTCCGGCGCGCCGGAGGGGCAGTGCGTGCGCATTATGAGCATCCACCGCTCCAAGGGTCTGGAGTTCCCGGTGGTGTTTCTGTGCGACTTAAACCGCCGGTTTAATAAATCCGACGCTTCCGCCACCGTGCTCGTGCACCCGAAGCTGGGTCTCGGACCCAAGCGGTATGATCTCGAGCGCGGTGTGCAGTATCCCACCTTTGCCCGCAGCGCCATTGCCCGGCGGCTCGAGCGCGAGACGCTCTCGGAGGAAATGCGTCTGCTCTATGTGGCCATGACCCGCGCCAAGGAGCGCCTGATCCTCACAGGCACGTTTGCCGATGTGGACGAGACGAAGCAGAAGCTCTCTGTCTCGCTCCGCGCGCCCCTGCCGCCGGAGGTGCTCCGCGCCGCGGCGAGCCCAATCTACTGGCTGCTGCAGGCGGCCATGCTCCCCGGAGGAGACGAGGCGTTTGCCGTCGAGACCGTCATGCTCGGCGAGGACGAAGCTGCCGCTGAGGCGGAGACAGCGTCTGCCGAAGAGACCATCCCGGAGCCGGAGCCGGAGTCGCTCGCCCGTGTAGAGGCTGCGCTGACGTTTTCCTATCCCTTCGCCGGGGCAGAGTCTCTGCCCTCCAAGGTGACGGCGACCGAGCTCAAGCACGGCGCCGCTGCCGAAGAGTCGGACGGCGCCGCGCTGCTGCGATCCTCGCGCGGCCTGTTTCGCAAGCCGGACTTTCGCGGCGAGGAAAAGCCTCTCACGCCGACCGAGCGCGGCACCGCGACACACAGAGTCCTGCAGTATCTTCGGTTTTCCGACGCGCAGTCGACGGACGCGATTGCGCGCCAGATCCGCAGCCTCGCCGAGGCGGGCTATCTCTCCCGCCGGGATGCTGAGGCCGTGAAGGTCGATTCTCTGCAAAAGCTGGTGCACTCCGAGCTTGGCGCGCGGCTGCTTCGCGCTGAAGCGGCGGGCACGGTGCGCCGCGAGTTTCGCTTTTCGCTGCTCTTTCCCGCGCAGGCGCTGCTTGGCGTCGAGAGCGGGGAGGAGGTGCTGCTGCAGGGCGTTGTGGACTGCTGGTGGGAGGAGGATGGCGAGATCGTCATTCTGGACTATAAGACCGACCGCATCGGGCTTGACGCCGTGCCGGAGCGCACGGCCTATTATGCCGCGCAGCTCACCGCCTACGGCGAGGCCATGCGCCGCATCACCGGAAAGCCAATCCGCCAGCGCCTGCTCTTCTTCCTGCACAACGGCGCCGTATCGGAGGTGAACTGAGAAAGACTTATGGACAGCAATCGTTTTTCTCTGATCGTGCAGCCTCTGCTCGACTGGTTTTCCTTCTACGCGCGGGAGTTGCCGTGGCGGCGTGACCGTGAGCCCTATCACGTCTGGCTCTCGGAGATCATGCTGCAGCAGACGCGCGTGGAGGCCGTGAAGGGCTACTATGCCCGCTTTCTCGCCGCGGCGCCGGATGTGTTTGCCCTCGCCGCGCTGCCGGAGGACCGGCTGCTCAAGCTCTGGGAGGGGCTGGGGTATTATAACCGCGCGCGAAACCTGCAGAAGTGCGCCCGCGTGCTTGCGGAAAACGGCGGGCGCTTTCCCGAGACGAAGGAGGGGCTGCTCGCCCTGCCGGGCATCGGCGACTATACCGCCGGCGCCATCGCCTCCATCTGCTTTGACCAGCCCTGCGCCGCCGTGGACGGCAATGTGCTGCGCGTCTGCGCGAGACTCTGTGATGACCGTACGCCCATCGATGACCCCGCGCTCAAAAAGCGTCTTGCCGCCGATCTCTCCGCGGTTTATCCCGCCGGGCACTGCGGCGATTTCACGCAGGCGCTCATGGAGCTCGGCGCGACGGTCTGTGTGCCGAACGGCGCGCCGAAGTGCGGCGAATGCCCGGTGCGTCCGCACTGTATGGCTGCGGCGCACGGCACGGCCATGGCCCTCCCGGTGAAAAAGCCGAAGAAGCCGAGACGGGAAGAGACGCGCACCGTCTTCCTCCTGCGCTGCGGCGACCGGATCGCTGTGAATAAGCGCCCCGCGCGCGGTCTGCTCGCTGGCCTCTGGGAGCTGCCGAATACCGAGGGCCTGCTCTCCGAGCAGGAAGCCGGCGCGTTTCTCTCCGGGCAGGGCTTCGGTGATGTGCGCCTGCGCGCCGTGCAGGAGGGAGAACACATTTTCACGCACATTCGCTGGGCCATGCGCTGCTACACCGTTGAGGTCGCTGCCATGCCGGAGCGCTTTCACTGGGCTGCGCCGGACGCGCTCGCGGGCGAGGTGAGTCTTCCCACGGCGTTTCGGCAGTTCATTCCGCAGCCGCAATAAATAAACAAACCCGCCCTTCATCAGATGGGCGGGTTCGCTTGTTTTCATTTTGACGTGATCGCGCAAATTCTAACACCTCCATCCGCTTGTCACCGTTTGATTCGTGTGCTAAAATAGGGCATCTGATTACAGGCGGAAAAGAGGAAACTGCCATGGATGTTTTGAGATTTAACCCGGATATCTGCATTAACTGCTATAAATGCGTGCGTCACTGCCCGGTCAAGTCGATCCGGGTGCACAAAGGAAAGCCCCAGATCGTGACGAATGACTGCATTCTCTGCGGCAACTGCGTGGCGGTCTGTCCCCGCCGCGCCAAGGAGGACATCAGTCAGGTGCCTTCGGTTCAGCGCCTCATCGATGGCGGCAAGACTGTCATTGCCAGCGTGGACTCTACCTATCTGGCTTACTTCGACGTGGACACCTTCGAGGGGCTGCGCCGGGCGCTCAGGGATATGGGCTTTGCCGAGGCGTATGAGACCGCCGAGGGCGCGCAGCTGGTGCAGCGCCAGCTGGAGATTCTCGCCAGCCAGACGGAGGAAAAGCCCATCATCACCTCCGGCTGTCCCAGTATCGTTCTCTATGCAGAGAAGCACTATCCTGAGGCGCTGCCGTATCTCGCCCCGGTGCTCAGCCCTGCGCAGGCGCACGCGCAGATTCTGCGCCAGCGCGTTCCCGGGTCTGTGGTTGTCTATATCGGCCCCTGCGTCTCCCGCAAGGAGGAGACCAAGAGCTTTGAGAGCGTCGGCGCGGACTATGCCATCACGCTCACGGAGCTGGAGATCTGGATGCACAGCAAGAACATCTCCATCAACCGCGATCTGCCGCAGGACGAGCCTAAGGCGTCGCATGCCTATGTCGTCACCGGCGGCACCATGGACGGCATGACCCGTCTGCTCGGTCTGGACTATCTCTTTGTGGACGGTCTGGATGACTGCATCAAGGTGCTCAAGAGCGTGGTCAACGGCGGTCTGCGCGGCTGCTTTATCGAGATGGCCGCCTGCCACGGCAACTGCATCGGCGGCATGGTCTTTAACCACAAGCGCAACAACCTTCTGGAGTCCCGCCGCCGGGTGGAGAGCGTCTCCATTTATAACGGCGGTGACTACGACATCGATGAGCGGATCGACATGTTCCGCGCCATGGAGGATCACCGGATCCATCCGCTGGAGATTCCGAACGAGAGCGTCATCACCGGCATCATGCGCAAGATGGGCAAGTTCACCAAGGAGGACGAGCTCGACTGCGGTCTCTGCGGCTATCCCACCTGCCGCGAAAAGGCCATCGCCGAATATGCCGGACGCGCGGAGATCAGCATGTGCGTGCCCTACATGATCAAAAAGGCCGAGACTTACTCCGAAAAGATCATCAATGTTTCGCCCGAGGGCATCATCACCGTCGGCAAAAACCTCAAGGTGCAGCAGATCAATGCTGCTGCCGCAAGAATATTCGGCATCAAGGACACGGCGGACATCGTGGGCTATCCCGTCAGCCGCATCATGGACGAATATGACTTCGTCAAGCTCATGGGCATGGACGAGAGCCAGTACACTGACCGCGTGTATCTCGCGGAATATAATGTTTATCTGGAGCGCATCTTCATCTGCGACCCGGACCGCACGCTCTATACCTGCATCATGCGCGATGTAACACAGTCCCGCCAGCGCCGCGAGCAGGTGCAGAAAACCAAGCTGCATGCTGCGGAGCTTGCCGACGTCATCATTGACAATCAGCTTCGCATTGTCCACCAGATTGCAAGTCTTCTCGGTGAGACCGCGGCGGAGACCAAGGTCGCCGTGCACGATCTGAAGCAGGCCATCCTGCTGGATGAGGATGACGACGAGGAGGAGAACGATGGCTAAAAGCACGCGGCTGGACCGCCATCTTGTCTGGGAAGTGGGCGTTGTCAGCAAGACAAAAAACGGCGAGAGCATCTGCGGCGACCAGTGCGTCTGGGAGATGGACCGCGACGGCGCCATGGTCATCCTGTCCGATGGTCTGGGCTCCGGCGTAAAGGCGAACATCCTCTCCACGCTCACGAGCACCATGCTCTCCACCATGCTGCAGGGCAATGTCCCGCTGGAGGAGTGCGTCTCCACGGTTGCGGCCACGCTGCCGCTCTGCAGCGAGCGCCATCTGGCCTACGCCACGTTCACCATCGTCATCGCCGAGGGACGCACCGTCCGCCTCGTGCAGTATGACAATCCGCCCACCATTTTCCTCAAGGGCGGCAAGGCGCAGCGCTATCCCTACTCTGTCCACTTTGCGCAGGAGAAGGAACTGCATGAGAGCAGCTTCACCTTTGAAGAAGGAGACATGCTCGTCTTCTTCTCCGACGGCGTGGCAGAGGCAGGCCGCGGCGTCACGACCTATGACGGCTGGCCCAAGGCCGAAACGGAGGACTTTCTCGAGCGCAACTGGACGCCGGACATTTCCGCCCAGCGCATGGCTGCCCGCATTATGAGCACGGTGCAGGCGCTGGATCTGGATGAGCTGCATGACGATACGACCATCGCTGTGGTGCGCCTGCGTCAGCGCCGCCCGGTGAATATCATGATCGGCCCGCCGGAAAATAAGGACGACGATCTCGGCACGATGCGCCTGTTCTTCGCCAAGGAGGGACGCCACGTGGTCTGCGGCGGCACGACAGCGAAGGCTGTGGCCAACCATCTCCACGCCCGCGTGCACCTTCTGCCGGATACCGGCTCGGATGAGATTCCGCCCATGAGCCACATTCAGGGCGTCGATCTCGTCACAGAGGGGGCCGTCACGCTCACGGCGGTGCTGGAGCTGCTGAAAAACTATGCGGTGGACGGCATGATCGCCCTCGATATGGAGCGGCGCAAGGACGGCGCGGCCAAGCTCGCCGAAATGCTCATGGAGGAGGCCACTGAGGTCAATCTCTTCTTCGGCAACGCCGTCAACACCGCGCAGGACGATACGGACTTCAGCTTCGAGCACAAGCTGCGCCTTGTGCAGGAGATGCAGGACGTGCTGCGCAGCGCCGGCAAAAAGGTGAAAATCAGCACAGTGTAATATAAGATAGAGAAAAAGGCTGCCGCGGCAGCCTTTTTCTTTTTCCTCTGCAACATTTTCCTGCCCCGCATCGTTATATAGACAGAAAGCTTTCTGGGGGTCCCCCAATATGGATCTGGAATTTCAGACAATGGTGGAGCGGTATTCCGCTTCGCTCTATCGCCTTGCCTACAGCTATCTCTCCAACCGTCAGGACGCGGAGGACGTGCTGCAGGAGGTCTTTTTAAAATTTTTGCAGCGCAGACCGGTGTTTCCCGCCGAGGAACAGTGCCGCGCGTGGCTCATGACGGTCACAGCCAACCAGTGCCGCGATCTGCTGCGCAGTCCGTGGCGGCGCCGCGTGGGAGAGCTGCAGGAGGCGCAGGGATTCTCTGCGCCGGAGGCGGAGACGCATCCGGAGGTGGCTGCAGCGCTCCGGCAGCTCGCGCCAAAAGACCGGGCGGTTGTGTATCTGTTTTACTATGAGGAGCTTCCCACAAAGGAGATTGCCGCCATTCTGCGCATGACAGACAGCGCTGTGCGCACGCGGCTGAGCCGCGCCCGTGAGAAGCTCAAGGATCTGCTGGGAGGTGATGACCATGGCTGATCGCAGTCCCCTGCGGGAATATTATGATGCGCAGACGCCCTCTGCGTCCTGTGTCGAGCGCCTCAAGGCGCTGGAAGCGTCCGCCGAGACCGAGGCCGAGCCCCTGCCGCCGCGCCGTCGGTGGGTAAAGCCCCTGACCGCCGCGGCGCTGGCTGCGTTCATTCTCGGCGTCAGCCTCTGGTCAAATTCGATTCTGAACCCCAAGCCTGTGCCGGAGGACATGGCGAACACTACCGCGCCGCCGGAGGCGGATCTCGCGGCGCCGACGTCCGATCCGGCGCCGACGCTGATCCCGGAGGAAACTGCGCCTTCCGCGCCGGTTGAAAACGAGACTTCGCTCGATCCTGTTGAGTCTGCCGCGCCGTCGGAGCCGCTGCCGGCTTCCGGCGCTTCCCAGCCGCCCGAGGAGGGCGACGCCGGAAGCAGCTCCGGCAGCACGTTTGACCCCTTCTGGTGGCTTCATACGGGGCAGCAAGGCAGCAATCCGCCCGGTTCCGGCTCCGGCAGCTCTGCTCCTGTGCCGGTTCCGACTCTGCCCGCGATGGGAGGAAGCGGCATGGGTCTGCCAAGTCCGCGGGACATGTTCCCGGGGTACACCTTTGTCACCAATTCGGATGGAACGGTGTATGCTGCGCACTATGCACTTGGTGTGCGTCATTATCTGTTTCTCGTCAGCACAGACGGCGTGCAGAAAACGATCGACGTAACAGAGCAGACCACGGACGGCGTTTATGATGCGGATCTCACGGTTGGAAATCACACAGTTCATGTCACGCTCGACGTTAAGCAGGAAGGCAGCGCGGCACTGACAGTGTACTGAGCAGAAAGGAAAAGAAGATGAATCACTCAATCAAACAAAAACACCTCGCGCTGCCGCTTGCGATACTGTTTGCGGCAATGCTTTTGGCCTGCGCCCTCGGCTTTGCCGCCGATGCGCACGCCGCCTCGGACGGCACGCGCCCGCTCACCATCACGAGCTCCGACCCCGCCGCAGCCTATACTGTGTCCTGGGCGGGCTATTCGGGAGACTATACCCCCGGCATGGGCATTCCGATGCTCCTGCCCGTAACGATCACGTGCACGAACCGCACGGTCTCCGGCTGGGATCTTGCCGGCGGCTGGGGCGGCGCGGACGCACTGCTCCTGCCTGCGGGCAACAGCACAACACTCTCCGCCGCCGCGCATGACAGCGGCAGCGTCAACGTCCATGTGACGGTCAGCGCCGATGCGGATGCCGATTTTGACTGGAGCGGTTCGGCGTCAGACGGCAGCGGCGTTAATGGCTCCGGCAGTGAGGGCAGCGGAACAGACGGTTCCGGTCTGCCAGGAAGCGGATTTGAAGGTTCCGGGAGCGAAGGTTCCGGCACGAACGGTTCCGGAAATAATGGCTCCGGCACCAACGGCTCGGGTAACAACGGTTCGGGCGGCAATGGCTCCGGCACCAACGGCTCGGGTAACAATGGTTCGGGCGTCAACGGCTCCGGCAACAATGGCTCCGGGATCAACGGTTCGGGCGTCAATGGCTCCGGCACCAACGGTTCAGGCGTCAACGGCTCCGGCAACAATGGCTCCGGGATCAACGGCAGCGGCGAGAAGGGCTCTGACAAGGAGAATTCGCCAACGCCGCAAAACGGCAGCAATCGCGGCACAACGCCGACCGGCTCCGCCGCGAAGACCGGCGATTCCCGCATTGTCATCGAAATCGCGGCGATCGTGCTGCTCAGCGCGGGAGTTTTTGCTCTGACCTATCGCAGCTGGCGCCGGCAGGAACGTTGAAAAGGAGAAGAAAATGAAACAGAAAAAGATGAGGCGGTTTCTATCGCTCTGCCTTGCCGCAGCCATGCTGCTGGGACTGGTCCCGGTCTTCGCGGCAGCGACGCAGTTTACGGATGTGCCGGACGACAGCTGGTTTGCGCAGCCGGTCGCGGCGCTCAGTCGGCAGGGGCTGATTAAGGGCGTGAGCGATACCTCGTTTGATCCCGACGGCGCGATGACCCGCGCCATGGTTGTCACGATTCTCTTTCGTATGAACGGCAGCGTGAGCGTTCCGCTGACCTCAAGCTTCACCGACGTTCCGGCGGACGCGTGGTTCGCCCCAGCGGTGGCGTGGGCGGATCGCTGCGCTGTGACGGAGGGCATGGGTGACGGAACCTTTGCTCCGATGCAGCCTGTCACGAGGGAGCAGTTTGCGGCTTTTCTCTGGCGCTATGCCGCCATGCGGTATGAACCGGACTTTTCCCAATACTACGCGGAGGAAGCGTTTCTGCCCGACGACCCCGTGAGCGACTGGGCGGAGGATGCCATGCGGCTGTCCATCGGCGCACATGTGATTCAGGGCCGCGGAGACGGTGAAAACATCCGTTGGGCAGCAGGGGAGACCTGTACCCGCGCGGAGGCAGCTATGATGCTCCTTCGCTTCCTGAATCTGGACTTCACGGACAGAGCGCCCGCCGTTCTCCCGGAGGAGACGCTCAACCCGCTTGCACAGCAGTCGCTGGATCTGTTTCGCGCCATGTATGCGCCGGGGAAGAACACCGTCACATCGCCGCTCTCCGCAATCTGCGCGCTCGCGATGCTCTATAACGGCGCGGCGGACGAGACGAAGGCGCAGCTGGAATCCTTCTTCGGCTGCACCGCGCCGGAGCTGGACGAGACGCTCTCCGCGCTCCTTGCGAGCTTCCCGAATGACTTCGTCAAGGTGCGTACGGCTAACTCCATGTGGCTGCGCCGGGATCTCACCGTAAAGCCGGAATTCCTCCGCCTGAATCAGGATAAGCTTGGCGCGGAGACCTTCCGCCGCAGCTTCAACGACGCAACGCTTCGTGAGATTAACAACTGGGTCTCCCGCAAAACAGACGGCATGATCCCCTCTATCCTTGATGAGTTCCCGGATGAAGCCATGCTGATTCTCATTAACGCCCTGCTCTGCGAGGGTAAGTGGCAGCAGGAGTACAGCGGCACAACGCCGATGGATTTCCACGCTGCGAACGGCAAGGTGCAGAAGGCAGACATGCTCTGCAGCACAGAAGACATTTACCTCCATGACGATCACGCTGAGGGCTTTCTCAAGCCGCTGCTGGGCGGACGCTATGCCTTCGCGGTGCTCCTGCCCGAGGAGGGAATGACCCCGGCAGAATATCTCCAGACGCTCGACGGCGCGTCCCTTCGTGTCCTGCTGCGCGGCGAGCGGTATGACGAGGTGCACACCGCCATGCCGCAGTTCAAAACGGCGTTTCAGTGCGATCTTAATAACGCCTTCACCGCTGTCGGTCTGACGGATCTGACTCATCTGGACGGCGTGGACGGGATTCTTGCCTCCAGCGCTCGTCACAAGGCGGTCATCGATGTGAACAAGGACGGCGTGAGCGCCGCCGCTGTCACGTCCATCGCTATGGCGGGCTCCGCCATGCCGAACCCGCCGAAGAAGATTGCCACCGTTATTGCCGACCGGCCTTATCTCTACATGATCGTGGATACGGCCGCGTCCCTGCCGCTCTTCCTCGGCGTGACAGAGTCGGTTGCGTAAACAGTACGATAAAGATGCGGATAGCCCGCCGGGATTCCCGGCGGGCTTCAGCCTTTCGTTCAATCTTTTTCCCTTCGTTTCATCTCCGCCTGCTTGACCAGCAGATTGGTGAAATAGCGGCGGAGCATCCGCAGCACGGGCATCACGCCGCCGCACTGCTCCACAAAGGTGACGCTCTTGAGATCCTTCGGTGCAACCTTGTTGTCCACCGGTGGGCGGAGCGATACATTGTCGCCGTCAAACGCGCACACCTGATCGCCGCCCAGCGCGGCGGCGCCATCGGCAATGGCCTCGGCCTCACGCTGCTGCTGATCGGTCGCCTCCGTGCCGAAAATCGGGAACACGGCCTGCACCGCCTGCTCGAAGGCGCCGTTGTAGGCCGGAGCGAGACTGCGCGCCTGCGGCGCTGCGGCGAGATAGAGATCCATGCTGCTGCCATTGCCGCGCGAGGGATAATACCGCTGCGCGCCGAAGTAGGTGCCGAAGGGATTCATGCGCACAATGCGCCCTCCGTCCTTCGTCTCGAGCCGCATCGGGCAGTGCGCCATGCTGCCGAGCACACACCGCGCGTGCGCGAGCAGAATACCGCCGCGGTCATCCGCGAGCGAGAGCGTGCCGCCGGTGAGCTGATGATTGATGGAGGCAATGTTCTCATTTTCCGGGAAGGCACGCCAGAAATCCGCCATTTCATAGCGGCTGCAAGCGCCGGTAAAGCTCCGCTTCGTCAAGGCGGCGCGGTCATTCAGCGTGAGCGACAGCTCCAGCGGCGCGGTCTGCCGCCAGCGATTGTCGCTGAACCGGCCGAGATTGGACGCCTGCGAGGAAATCTCGTGGTTTTCCGGCGTGTAGGGATAGCGGATGCCAGAGCGGACGATCAACCCCTGCGCCGCCGGCGTGGAGAATACATCGATCACATAGCTGCCGCCGAGCACCTGTCCCGGCAGATGCACCGCGCCCTGCAGGCGGACGCCCTCGCCCGCGCCTGCGAGCGCGAGCGGCAGAACCAGAGGATGAGAGAAGCTGTATCGTTTGCTGTCATAGTCGATCCAGCCTCGCAGCGGGATTTCTCCCACCGCCGGGTGCCGGAGCATTGGCTGTCCGCCGCGCAGCTCCAGCTTCAATCCCTCGGCCTCCGGCATGACGGCACGAAGCGGCTTCCGGTCGGCAAGGGAAAAGGCGAGCGTCCGCTCTGCGGCTTCATCGTCATAGCGTGCCAGCAGATAGATTGAGGAGACGCAGCCGCTTTTATACCGCCCGGTCTCGCAGGCGGTGAAGCAGCGCAGATGCTCGCTGTTCAGCTGCAGCTGCGTCACATCGTCACAGAATCCGTCTGCGAGCATGAGCTGCGCGGAGAACAGCGACTGCGGCTTTGCCGCTTTCAGCGTGAGCGTGTCCGCACTGCCGAGCGCCTCGCGCTCCTGACGCAGCGCCTTTTCCGAGAGGGAGAGCGCTTTTTCCTCCCGCGTCACGTTCATCACCGGAGAGGCAAGACCGAAGTGCGTGGTGGAAAGCAGCCGCAGCCGCGTCTCAAAGCTTGCGGAATCCGCGTCCTTTCCCTGTGCGGAGGCCAGTTGTCTCGCGCGCTCAAGACGCGACCAGACGAGCCGGTTAAACGGCTTTTCGCTCCAGCTCATGTAGCCGGAGAGGTTCCCGTCCGCCACGTCCTGACCGAAGGTCACTTCGCCCGCCGGCTCGTGCGAGGCAAGATAGTTCCCCGGCGTGTCAAACACGACGTAGTCCAGATCGGCGATCTCGTCAATGTAGCCGCCGATGCCGCCGAAGCAGGGCACCTTTGCCATCGGGCCCGCCATCGGCTCCCAGAGAAAGCTGTCGGCGTCCGTGTTCAGAAAGAGCAGCACATCGCTTTTTATCTTTCCGACCTCCTGCTGTGCGTGCAGATCGCTGCACAGCGCACGCAGACTCCCTGCGTCCATCACATCATTCGGAGAATAGGTGGGGAGAATCTTGAGCTTATCGCCGCCATAGGAGTACCACAGCGGGTTAAACGCCAGCGCGTCCGGCAGCTGCGGAATCAGCGTGCGAAACGCGTCGAACGAAATGCAGCTGTAGTAGAGGCAGACTGCCTCCACGCCTGCTCTGTGATAGGCGGCGATCTGCGTGGGGGAAAACATGACCTCCTGCGGCCGGATGATCATCCGGCAGTCGCCGAAAACGTCCTTCAGCCCGCTGCCGTAGGGATTCGTCACCGCCCAGGCAACGGAGGCGGCAAATTCGTCCTCCGTCATGGCGCTCATGGCGCCGTTGTTGTAGCCCATGAGGATGTTTTCATCCCCGCGCTGCTTCACGCGCTCGATGATGTCCGGCGCGTGCTCCGGCAGGATCTGCTCGAGCGAATAGGCGTTTTCAAAGTCCCAGGTGCCCTTCACCGGGATGCCCCGGGCGTTGCGGTCGTCCAGCGTGTCGAGAATGTGCCGGATGATGCGGATGTCGCCGCCGAAGCCGAGCGCGTCCGGCGTGTCGCCGCGATAGGAATGGTAGCAGTTGACGTGAAAGCCAAACGCCACATGTACATGATACATAGTGTGCCTCCTGAAAAGGGCGTCCCGTCGGGACGCCCTTTGGGTTTGTTATTTGCTTGCAAGGAACTTTTCTTTCTCCACCTGCAGGTCGTCGATCTTCTGCTTGCTCAGCGGATAGACAAAGCGCAGCAGGATGAACACGAGCAGGAACAGAACCGCCGGGATCAGCGCAGAGGAGTTATACATATGATCCAGCACGTCATCAGTGATGTTTGCCGCGTTCAGCACGTTGTTGGTATAGCCGATCTTGAGCAGCACAGAGTTGATGAGAACGGCGGCGACGGTCTGGCCCAGCTTGCGCATGAAGGAATAGAAGGAGTAGCTGGTGGCCTCGTCGTGCAGACCGTATTTCACCTCGTTGTAGTCGATCGCGTCAGACGCCAGCACCCAGACCAGCAGGAACAGGAAGGCCGTGCCGATGCCGGTGAGCAGGCAGAAGGCGAGATAGATCATCACGTTGTGCGTGTGCATGAAGTAGAGCACAAAGTTCACGATGCTCGCGAAGAGAATGCCGTAGGCGCACACGTCGCGGCGGCCGAACTTGTTGCCCATTTTCGTGGCGAAGAACATGATCACGGCCACGGGCAGATAGATGCAGACCTGTGACACCATGAACAGGCCGCTGTTGAAGTAATAGTCAAACAGATAGCTGTAATAGCCGGTCTGGAACATCTGCGCCGCCAGATACAGCATGGAAGCGAGACTCACAGCCATGAAGGGGCGGCTCTTAAAGAGCGTGCCGATGACTTTCCAGGTCTGACCCTTCTGCCGCGGCGCGGGCTTGGACTCCACGCGCTCCTTGTTCCAGGCGTAGCAGAGGTAGAAGGCGATCACGCACAGCACCGCGATCACGATAACGCCGGTGAGCGTGCGGTCATATTTCATCACGCGCTTGCCGTTTTCCGACACGACGGCGTAGGCCGCCATGAGCGCCATTGCGGGCATCGCGCCGAAGGTGGAGCCGATGGAGCGGAACACGGACAGGGAGGAGCGCTCCTTGTCGCTGGAGGTGACCACCTGCGCCAGAGAGCCGTAGGGGATGTTGATGCAGGTGTAGAGCATGCCGAAGAGAATGTAGGTCACATAAGCGTAGACCAGATACTGACCGGGCGTGAGTCCCGGAATCTTGATGAACATCAAAACAGCGGAGATGGCCACGGGAATCGCGAAGATCTTGATCCAGCGGCGGTAGCGGCCGTCCGCTCCGGGCTGCGCGCTGTCGATAATCCGGCCCCAGATCGGGTCGTTGATCGCGTCCCAGATGCGGGCGACGACCATCATCGTCATGATGCTCACGATGTTGATCTGCAGAATGTCGGTGTAGTACCGCTGCAGAACGCTCTGCACCAGACCGAAGACGAGCAGTGAGCCGAAGTCGCCCATGGCATAGCCGATCTTGTCTTTGGTCCTGATGCCGCTGGTACGGGAAATGTTAGACTGATCCATATTCCTTACCTCTCTCTTATTTGATCTCGCCCGCATTTTTGAATACAGGCGCGAATGTACTGTCCTTGCGGTAGAATACCGGCGTCTCGCCCATCGGCGCGCGCACGCGGTACTTTTTCCCGCCGGCGAAGACTTCTCCGGTCCAGAAGTGGACCCAGTCGCCCGCCGGGAGCTGCACGATGCGCGTTTTTGCCTTTTCCGAGAGCATCGGGCAGACGAAGAGGTCTTCTCCAAGAAAATAGGCGTAGGGATCCTTGCCCTTTGCCGCCCTGCCCTCGGGCCAGAAGTCCGGCCGCAGCGCGGGCAGTCCCTCCTTCGCAAGATTCTGACAGTGCTCCAGATAAGGCTTCAGCGCCGTATGGATGTTCGTCAAACGCACGGTGTGCGCCAGAACCTCCGGTGCATCAAACTGGGCGTTGGCCCAGGGACGGATCGACTCGTGGCTTCGCATCAGCAGCGAGAAGCAGCCCATTTCCATCCACCGGGTGAAGAGCGCCGGCGAGCGTTTCATCTTCATAAAGGAGAAGAAGCCTCCAATATCGCAGTGCACCATCGGAACGCCGGAAAACCCGAGCGAAAAGCTCGCCGGCATCACGCAGGGCATGCCGTAGTCCTTCGTCGTGTCCGTGTGCTGATCTCCATTCCAGAGAATCGGCGCGTATTCCTGGATGCCGAGATAGCCCGAGCGCGTGAAGAACATCGCGCCCTTCACGCCGCGCTCCTCGATGGCTTCACGGTTAATCTTCGCCCAGAGCACGGGCCAGACGTTGTGCAGCATCGCGGGGTCGCCCTCGTGCAGCACGCAGTCCACCGGGAGATATTCGCCGAAGTCCGCCATCCAGCCGGAAATGCCGAGATCGAGCATGTTCCTGCCGATCAGCACGTCCTTGATATATCGCACGGCGTCCGGATTTGTGAGATCCAGCATGCCGGCGTCAAAGGTGGTGGATTTGATGTGATAGACCGTGCCGTCCGTGTGCGTGATGAGCCAGCCGCGGTCCTTGCATTCGTTGTAGAGATGCCCGTCCTTCACAAGATAGGGGTTGATGTAGCCGAGGAACTTCACGCCCCGCGCGTTCAGCTTTTCGATCGCCTCGCGCAGATTGGGGTAGAGCTTCTCGTCAACCTCCCAGTTCCACCAGACCTGCTTGCCCATGACCGTGCGGATTTCACCCGACCAGTCCTGACACCAGACGGCGGTAATCTTCGCCCCGGCGTCGAGCATGGCAAAGGCCTTCTGCAAAACCGTATCCGTGCCGCCCTGCACGCCAAGAATCATGCCGTCGTTGCACCAGTCCGGCAGATACTGCCGGTTGGGGAGAATGTCCGCAAGCGCGCGGCAAAGTTCAGGAAGATTCTTGCCCGAGAGCAGCGTGACCGACTTCGGGCAGTGGTCGAAGAAAAAGCGGAAATGATCCGGCGCCGTGAAGTCCGCCGTTCCGTCTGACGGGGTGTCGAAGAGAATGAGACGATTGGCGTCCGTCATGAAAACGGGCATCGGCGCGTAGCTGCCGATGTTCTCGTGGCTCTTCGGCCGGTAGAGACAGCGGGGGAGCAGTGCTTTCTCGATGATGGTGGAGGCCTTGATGTGCTCCGAGACGAAGTTCACAACCTTCTCGCCCCGGTGGTTCACCTGGCGGTACTGTTCGCCGCCGCCGAAGACCGCCTCGTGCCGCTTTGCCGGAAGACAGAACTCATAGCTCCAGCCGTCCTCGCCCTCGAGCGAGAGAACGACGCCGAGCGGCGCCTTCTCGATCGTCGCGCGCAGCTCGTGTCCGCCGCCGGAGAATATGACCGTCTCACCGTCGTTTTTCACCTCCGTGAGCGGGATGCGCTCTGCCTCATGGACGACAGTCTTCACCGTGCCCCGGTTTGCGGTATAGGTCTTTTCCTGCCGCACGGCAGTGGCGAAGGGGCGCTTTGCGCTGTGGCGCAGAAGGGTGTTTTTCCCCCTTCGCAGCATCAGCATATCCGAGTCGGACATGGGTATCCCTCCTGATTAAAAGCGATAAACCGGGAATCCAAAGAGATCGGCCAGCGCCGAGAGCGTGTCGGCGTGGCGGCCGCGGATGACGACAAAGTGCGGCTCAAAGCCGGCTTCCACGCTGCGCTCCACGAGCGAGCGGCTGTCAGCGTCCGTGCGGATCACGATGGAAGTGCCGATAAACTGCTTGGGCTTGTCGAGCGCTTCGCCCTCGGCGAGGAAGAAGCGGAACGAGCCGTCCGCCTCGCGGCCGATGCGGAAGATGGTCGCCTCCGGGAATGCCTCGCAGCCAAAGTCCATGGCGGGGCCGATTTTACGGTTCGGGTGCACGCCGATCGCCGCGCCGGTGTCGCGTCTTGCAAGCGCGCAGGCGGCGGCGCCGCAGTGCCAGAAGGTCACGGTGTTCTCGCCTTCGTCGAGACTCACCGGGTCGCCGAAGAAGACCGGCTCGCCGCTCAGCTGCATGCCGAGCCACATGCTCAGCGCGCCGTAAATGTCCGCCTCGCAGGCGGCGGCTACGCCGTCATCGTTTAAGAGACTCAGCACTGTGCAGACCGGTGTGCCGAAGGCGGTGAAGAAGTCCGGCCAGCAGCGGCTTGCGAGCGCACCGATGTTGTGGCTTTTTACATATTCGGAATAGGCTCTGTAAAGACGGCTGTGGTCGATGCGATTGTTCTCCGGGGTCTTGTCGAGCCCGCAGGTGAGATTCTCAGTGCGGTCGAGATAGTCCTTGCAGTCCTCGGCAGAAAACGCCTTGGCCTGATCGATGAGCTCTCGCGCCTCGATGCTCTCGAGCTCCACGCCGAACACGCTCATCAGCTCGTGGTCGAGCGCCCGGCCGAAGCCGAAGCCCTGCGGCGTGTGACCGACGGCGGCCATTTTGAGAGAGCGCATCTGCTTTTTCAGCCGTGCGGCCTTTACCATGTTCTCCGCAGCGTTCTTCACGGCGTCCTCCTCCGGCGCGCCGAAGACATAGGAAAACTGCCGGTCGTCAAAGCTGCGCAGGGCGTTTGCCGCGCTGTAGGCGCCCGTGAGGGAGTTTAAGCGCAGCCGCCCGCCGTCTATCACCGGCTCGCGCAGCGTCCAGAGCAGCAGCGGGCAGTCAAACCGCCGCAGCACCTCGCTCATATAAGCGGCGTTGGCGAACGTGAGATTCTGAAACACGATCAGATCCGGCTGCTTGCCCGCGAGGAAGGCGCGCAGCGCGTCGACGGAAAGGAGCATCTCCTCCGGGAAGACGAAGCCCTTGTCCACGCTCTCGAGCAGCGCCTTGGAGCGCTCGAACTGATCTCCGGCGCTCTCCAGATGAAAGGTGGGCACGCCCACCGGGATATACAAAGCCTGAAAGTCCATATAAGTCGGATCGTAGCC
>JAZQDI010000074.1:0-13957 GCA_045546715.1 Oscillospiraceae bacterium
TGGAGGATGCCCTCGCTTGGCTGAGGGAACCCAGGGAAGAACTTCTTGACCAAATGGGGAACGGCAAATACAGTCCGCAGCCGGTGAGGCGGAAGGAAATCCCGAAACCGGATGGCGGCATACGAAAGCTTGGAACCCCAACACTTGTAGACCGCATTATCCACCAGGCAATCGCCCAGCAGTTGACCCCAATCTTTGAACCGCTGTTCTCGGATGGGAGCTACGGCTACCGACCGGGCAGAAGCGCACAGATGGCGATGCAGAAAGTGAAGGAATACGCAGAGCAGGGCTATACCACGGCGGTACTCATTGACCTGTCCAAGTATTTCGACACACTGAATCATGATCTGCTGATGAACATGGTGCGAGAGGAAGTCCACGACAAGCGAGTGATCGAACTCATCAAGAGATTCCTCAAAAGCGGTGTCATGGAAAACGGACTTCACATCAAGACCGAGGAAGGCTCACCACAGGGAGGGCCGCTCAGTCCGCTGCTTGCTAACATCTACCTCAACAAGTATGACCACGAGATGGAGAGCAGGGGCGTCCACGTGATTCGGTACGCAGACGACATCGTCGTGCTGGCTCGCACACCGAGAGCAGGAGAGCGCCTGCTTGAATCCAGCCGAAGATACCTTGAGGGGAAACTCAAGCTCAAGATGAACATGGAAAAGAGCAGAGTGGTAAGCGTGTACTCGAAGCGAAATTTTAAGTTCCTGGGCTTTGCAGTTGGGAAGGGGAGGGATGGCGTATTCATCCGTGCCCATGCGAAGCCCTTGAAGAAAGCAAAGCAGAAGCTCAAAGAGCTGACTTCCCGCAGTCAGGGCAGAAACGTCCGTGTGGTGATGTACAAGGTAAAGGTGTTCATCCGCGGATGGCTTGGCTACTTCTATATAGCGAGTATGCGAAACATGATGAAAAGTTGGGACGAATGGCTGCGCCGCCGTTTTCGGATGTATATCTGGAAACAGTGGAAACTGCCAAGAACGAGGGTGAAGAACCTGCTGAAACTCGGAATCCCGGAATGGGCGGCATACCAGTACGGAAATTCCCGCAAAGGCTATTGGAGAATGGCGGGAACAACCACGGTTAACCGTGCCATTTCAAAAGAAAGACTCGCACAGGCCGGATACTACAGCATCCTTGACCGGTACGAGTCTCGGCACTTATGCGATTGAACCGCCGTGTACTGAACGGTACGCACGGTGGTGTGAGAGGTGGGGGGTTTTTCAGCCCCTCCTACTCGATTCTTGTGCGCCCGGAAAAGATATCTTATGACAGCAGGTGCTTTTCTATCAATTCGATAACCGCCTTTTCTTCCTCTCCGTACAAAGAAGAGGAAAGGGTGAGGAGAAAAAATGAGCACAGCAAGATAAAGATTCCTGCCAAAATCAGCATCAGAGCATTCGGATTAAAAGCCAAAAACAAAACGGCAAAAATCAACCATGAGATGATTGCTTTTTTCCATTCCCAACCGAATTGCCCATCAATAGCTGTCATGCCATCCTTTTCTGTCAGCTTCCCCAGAAAAACTGGCTGATTGATCGCCGCGCCTCCCGATCGACCGGGTTTCGTCTTTATCAAAAAGAAAGCCGTTCTCCGATAAAACCTGTAGTAAAACGCGCTCTCCCCCATTCGCCAGCCAAAGGATGTAGTCGGTTTTGCAAAACAGATATGCGTACACGTTTATGTCGGTGAAAAGGAGACCGGAGAGATCCAACGCTCTGCGGAAGCCATATGCAAAATGCGCCCATGCTGTCAGTTACACCGCATGAAAGGGCTTCGGCACGGAGAGTTTTCGATCAACCAAGCAGATCAATATGCAAACGCTGTACGACATATCACAGCATCAACACCGGTCCTCTGACGCATATGAAAACGCGTTAAAGTCTACCTTGACTTTAGTGCGTTTTCGCCGTTTTTCGGGAAAAAGCCGGGAGACGTGCCCTTTTGCGGCGGAAAGCGGGGAAAAATGTCCGCCGGGACAAAAAAAGATTGAAAAAAGCAGGAAAGGAACCTATAATAAAATCGAATAAATATACATTGGGTGATTATACCCTCAACGAAGATCCTCTTCGACCCAAAGGAGAACGGTGCTACTATGGCTATCATCGCTGCTGTCGTCCTGTCCTCTGCGATCCTGCTTGGGCTGATCCTGAATCTGGCGCTCAGACCGGCTGCCGCCGCAAAACTGAGCGTCTGGGTGATGGCGCTCGCCATGATCGGCGGACTGGTCTATTACGGCGTCGGCTATATGGAGTTGAGCGGCGACCTGGCGCTGACTGCGGTGCGCACGCCGGTTTTTGTGCTGCGCATGTTTGTCGGCGTCAATGAGTTCAGCGCGATCAAGGGCTCCCGGATCGTGTCGACGCCGCTGGGAACCTTCGGCTTCTGGCTTGTGCACATGCTTGCCTTCTGCTCCGTCGCGAGCGTCGTGATGAACACGCTCGGCGCCGCGCTGATGCGGCAGCTCCGGCTTTTCCTGTCGCGGCGGGGTGAGCTGACCCTGATCTACGGTCTCAACGAAAACAGCATCGCCCTGGGCAAGGAGTGCCTGGCGGCCGGCGGAAACTCCGTGGTTTTTATCGTCGAGCAGGCCGCGCCCGCGAAGATCACCGAACTCAACGCCGCTGGCCTGTCCGTGCTCACCGGGGCGGACGCCGCCGCGGCCGGGCCTGCCAGCATCCGCAGGCTGCACCTCAAGGGCAGGACGCTCAGCGTCTACGCGCTGGACGAGGCGGAGGACAAGGACCTGTTCTTTGCGCTCAGGCTTCTCGATACGCTGGAGAAGGCGGGCATTCCCGCGGAGAGGACGAGCGTCACGCTCCCCGGGGCGGAGGACGTGATCGCCTCCATGCTGCAGGCGACAAAGGATCGCTACGGCTACGGATTTGTGAACGTCTTCGAGCCGAGCGTGCTGGCAGCCCGGGCGCTGATCCGGATGGTGCCGCCTTGGGACTATATCTCCTTCGGAGCGGACGGGCGCGCGAAAGAGGATTTCGAATGCGTGGTGGTCGGCTTCGGCAGCCACGGACAGGCGGTCCTCAAGCAACTGGTCATGAACGGGCAGTTCGCCGGCTCGAAGTTTCGCGCGGCGGTGTTTTCCCCAAACTTCAAGAAGGAGTCCGGCTATCTCAGATCGGATTGCCCCGAGATGCTCCGGCAGTATGAGATTGAAAGCTTCGAGGAAGATGCGCGCGGCGCTGCGTTTTACAATTATATTGAGCAGCGGCTTTCCACTCTCAAGCTTATTGCGGTCGCCACCGGCGATCCGGATCAAAACCGGGAGATCTCCGACAGCCTGATGCTCTTCCTCAAGAGGAGGAAGGCGGAGAACATCTGCGTGGTGCGCTGCGACAAATCGGGCGTGCGCTATCAGGAGCGCATCGGAAGCCCGATCCTCACAAGCAGCATCTACTCACGCGCCTGCCTCTCGGCGAAGGACGCCGACTGCGGCGCTATCGTGCTCAACGCCAGCTATGACGGCAGCGAGCGCAGCGACTGGGAAAAATGGCTGTCCTGCGACAGCTTCGGACGGATGTCCTCCCGTGCGTCAGCGGATTTTGCCCATGCCTTCCTGCGGGCCGCCGGATGCACAAAGGAGGAAGTGCTCGCCGGGACCTGGGCGCCCTCGGAGACGCTTCTCAAGAACCTTGGCGAGACCGAACACCTGCGCTGGATGGCGTTTCACTTCGCCATGGGATATCGGCTTATGAGCAAAGAACAGTTTGCCGCCAACGAGGAGGTCTGGCGCAGATGCCGGGAAGAGGGCGTGCCTTGTCCGATCAAGCTCTCCAAGAACGCGGAGGAGCGCACGCACGCCTGCCTGATCGAGTGGGACGCGCTTGATGAACTATCGGCGCGGGAGAGCGCCGTAACGGGACGAGAGGTTGACTATCAGCAGATGGATATCAACAACGTTTTGACGCTGCCTCGTCTGCTGCGGGCAGAAGAAGGGAAGCGGAACAGATGAAGAAACATTTGAAACGCATCCTGGGTGCGCTCGCAGTCTATATCGTACTGCTTGTTCTGCTGCTGGCGGCGGAGGGAGAAAATCCCGGGGCCAGTATCCGCAACTTCGGGGAAGCGGTTTGGTTCTCCCTGATCACGATGACCACGGTCGGCTACGGCGATCTGTCGCCGGTGACGCCCGCAGGCCGCCTGATCGGCGCCGTGTTCGCCCTGTGCAGCATCGGCATCCTGACGGCCTTGATCGGCCTCGGGATTACGCTTCTGAGCGGAGAGTTCATTCCGCGGATGCGTCTGCGCCGCGGGAAGAGGAAACGCTGGTATGCCTTTGAAGAAGAAAACGAGGACGCGGCCGCGCTTGCCCGCGCGCTGCGGAAGGAAGACCCGGATTGCCTGCTGATCTTCCCGGCGGGGGAGAAAAAGCCTGCCGAGGGGGCGAACGTGCTGCGCCTTGACTGGACGCAGTCGGAATTGCTCCGCCTGCGCGGCGGGGCCCAGGGCCTTTGGCTCTTGTTTCTGGGACAAACGGACTGGAAAAACGTCAGCGGAGCGCTTGCCGCCTGCGCATCCGGCGCGGCCTGCGTCTGCCTGTCAGAGGCTCCGATCGACCGGCTGCCCGGAAACATGGTGCTCTTCAGCCCCCTGGAGGCAATGAGCCGCAGCTACTGGAAAAACCATCCCCTCCGTTCGGACGAGCACTGCGTCGTACTGCTCGGCTGCGGCGCGGCGGGGAGCGCCCTGCTCGAGCGCGCGCTGATGACCAACGTTTTCGAGAGCGGGCGAAACGCCGAATACCACGTGTTCGACGATACGGCTGGCTTCGCTGCGCTGCACCCCGAGGCGGTGCGTGCGCTGTCGATGGAAAAGCCGGGGGAGGATACGCTCGTTTTTCACACGGAGAACTGGACCGAAGAAAGAAGCCTGCTGCAGCGGGCGGATCGCATTCTGGTGGCCTATGACGACGAGAAGCTCAATTTCGAGATCTGGGAAGAGCTGCGGACCTGGTTCGGCTGCGCGGCCGCGCTGCACGTTCGCCTGTCGGAGCGCGTACCCGGGATCGAGAGCTTCGGCGGTCGGGACGAGAGCATGCGCCCGGAGTTCGTGATAAAGGACGAAATCAACCGCCGCGCACGGCTGATGAACGACATCTACAACGAGGGCTCGAGCACGCCGACCTCATGGGAGGAGCTGAGCGCTTTTCTGCGGCAGTCGAACATCGCGGCTGCGGACCACCTGATCGTCAAGGCGCGTTATCTGCTGCAGGACGAGACGCTCACGGAACTGAGCAGCGCAGACTGCGCGCGGGCCTACGCGCGCTATCGGGAGCTCTGTGTCGAGCACGCCGACAGGCTGCAGGAGATGGAACACCGGCGCTGGATGCGCTTTTATCAGATGTACAACTGGCAGTATGATCCGATACGGAACAACGAAAAGCGGCGGCACCCGATGCTCCTGCCCTATGAGGAACTGACAGAGGCCGAACAAAAAAAGGACGCCTTTGCCTGGGAGATGCTGGGCAGGCTGAGCGAGAAAGAGTAGGAACAAGCGCCTCGCGCATCCGAAGGGGCGGCCCCTTATGGACCCGGGAGCGGAAAGAGAATCAGACTGTTCGGAAAGGACGGATGACTATGAAACAGTGGGTAAAGAAGCTGACAAGCGCTTTTCTGGCGTCTCTGCTGACGGTCTCGCTCAATGGGCAGATCCATGCTGAGTCCGAGGAGGAGCCTGTCCTCGAGCCCCCGCTTCAGATTGAAGAGCCGTCTGCGTCGACCGACGCCCAGATTGAGGAGGGCGATGCGGCGACGGTGACGGATGACGCCTCGCATGAGGCGGACGATGCGGCGACGGTGACGGATGACGCTCCGGTTGAGGCGGACGATGCGGATGTTGTGACGCTCCTGACAACCTCAGATCAGGACATGACTGATGGGGAGGGAGACGAGCTGCCCGAAACGCAAGACGCCTCCACCCTCACGCGGCTCGAGGACGGCAGCTATGTTTTGGTCAACCACACCGGATCGGAGAACCTTCAGGCGGATGGGGACATCACCATCCTCGCCGCGGGACTGAACCGGATCGCCTCCATCTCCGGCACCGGCAAGGTCAATATCGCCGGAACCGGCATCCTCCTGGTGGACAGCCTGGAGGGCGAACTGGATCTGATGACGCTGACGGATATCTATGATGAAGGAAGCACCGCGGTTTTCGTCAAGCAGACGGACGGCAGTTATCTGCTGGTCAACGGCGCGGTTCCGGGAATCCTTGATGAGGAATATACCATCAACGACGCCAGCCTCGTGATGCCCGCTCATTCAAGCCTGGTTCTCTGCGGCACCGGTGCGGAGGCGATCCGGGACAACGACGGAAACGTCACAGCCGTCAATTATTATCACGGCACAGAGCACAACTATAGTGCTTCCGATCGCGAAAACGTCATAGAACAGGTGGGCAAGCTGACGATCACAGGCGCTGCGTCGCTGTTTATCCATCAGGGCGCTGCTCTGCTGCTGGAGAATCTGAGGAGCCTGGGCTTTACGAATACCGATGATTTTATGCGCTATCCGGAGCTTGCCGTGACAAATGGCGGAACGCTGACTGTGGAAGGCGATGTGACCGGCGGCGGTTTCGTGAGCGTTGACGGAAACGACAGCTCCCTGTCCGGCAGCGGCAGCGTTACGGCTTGCCAGATCACGATTGATGACCCCGATGCCGTCAGCAACGCAGATATATCTTTCTCCGCCGAGGACATTTATCTGAACGGAAATGGGACATATCAGGATCTGACGATCGATAACAGTATCGTCCACATGGAGGACGGTAGCGCCGCGATCAGCGGCCTGAATATCTCCGGCAACAGTACGATTCTTCTCCCAACCGGGGCTGATGTGGAACTGAGCAGCGTGGACGGGACGCTCTCTCTTCGTATGTGGGGAGACCCGGTCTGTTCGGTCAGCGGCGACATTGCCGGCAGCGGGACGATCCGCTTTGAAAAAGGAACCTTTTCCCTTGCAAAGGGGATCAAGCTGAACGATGTTTCGATATCCACAGAGCCGGGCGGAAATGTGTTCGATTATCCCGGCGTCCTTGAGACCTGCCTGCCGCTGATGCATATCAGCCCGGAAGATATGACCCGGGCGGATGAGAGCGAAGATCAAAGCATCCCTGTTGCGGGGGTATGGATGATAGACCATGCGGAAAAAAACAAACGCAGTTGGATAGAAGTTGTTAAGCTCGCGGAGAATACGTCGATCCGGGCGTCACGTGACGAAAACCAGAACCTGGTGCTTTCGCCGACGGCTCTCCGGACGCTGATCGAAGCATACAAGACGTCCGCCGGATGGAATGAGGAAGAGGGAATCATTAAATTCGAGCTTCTGCATCTCAACGACGGGGTCCTCAGCCTGGATACCTTCGAAGAAAGCCAACTGAAACAGTTCCCTGCCGACGACGTGTGTCTTGTGCGGATCATTTTCCAGCAGGCCACCTCTTTCGTCGAGCCTGCCGGCACTTCTACGCAGACGGGAACGCTCTTTACCGGAAGCGGGATCCTGGGCGGCAGCGGCGCGGGATCTGTTCATTACGGAAGCACGAACCATAGCAACCAAAGCGGCACCGATGACGACAACGGAACGGGGAACGGCGGCACCGATAGTACCACCGGCAAGACGGAGACCGAGCCTGCCGCGGAGACTGTCACGATGACCCGGCCGGCAACGGTTTGGGTAGAGGCGCAGAGCGATGGGATTCGCTATATTCTCTGTGCCGCGGAAGGGGAGAAGACCCTTCGCGATCTCGGCGGGTGCGTATCCGTAAGCATGCGTTATGAGCTCCCGCCTCAGGATGCGGGCAAGGCGCTGTACGCGGTCTTCCGCAATGCGGACGGAACGATCACGGCCGCAAGGGCACGCTACTCCGGCCTGAAAGGCGAACTGAGTTTTGAGACGGATCGCCTGGGGACCTTCGTCATTGTGGCCTTTGACTTCGACGGAGAGGAATTCTCCGACGCTTTCTATGCGGCACTGGAGGATCTGCCGGAGCTGCAGGACCTCAGCTGAGCGAGCCGCGGGAAGAGGGGAGCGGAACATGGAAGTCTACGACATCTGTATTCTCTCAACCAAATCGGACGCGGCGGTCGCCCGCAGACTGGGCGAGAGCCTCCACAGCTACCGGCTGCCCGCCAACGTCAGCCTGCCGGACCCCGCGCTGGACTATCGGCGCATCCTCTATGACTGCGACGAGGCACCGCTGGAAGAGGCGCAGCGCGCAAAGCTCAGCGCCGCCCGCTTTCTGGCGATGATCTGTTCGCCCGCGACCCGGGACAATCCGGCCATTCTGCAGCGACTGAACTGCTTTCAGGAGGCGCACGGGAGGGACAAAATCATCGCGGTGATCGCCGCGGGGGAGCCGGCTGAGTCCTTTCCCGAGAGCTTTATTGAGAAAAAAACGGTACGGCATATCCTGCCGGACATGCGCGTAGTCGAACGTGTCGAGACCATCGAGCCGATTGCCGCGGATCTTCGCGGCACGACCGAGAAACGCCGCAGGGAGGTGCTGCGCTACGAGACCGTGCGCATTGCCGCCTCGGTCCTCGGCCTGCACCCGGACGATCTGGAACAGCGTCACCGCAGCCGCAGACGGCGCGCGGCTGCGGCTGCACTGGCCGTGGTCGGAGCGGTCTGTCTCGCTGCGGCTGGGATCTTCCTGCGCCTCGGACTGATCGCCCGGGACGAGGGGCGGATCGCCGAGGAACAGACAAAGCTGAGCCTCTCCATTGCGCAGCGTACGATGGAGGAACTGCCCGCCGCCTTTGAGGGGGACGAGCAGGCGCTGGCCTATATCGCCGAGGCTGTCGAAAACGCGCGCGCCGGCCTTGACGAGCTCGGCCTCGGCTCGCTTCTCGACGAAACGGAGACGGGAGGCGGCGCATGAGCTTTCGCTATGACTTTTTCTTCAGCTATCGCCACAAGCCCCTCGACGCGGAGATCACCCAAAAGACCTTCAACCTGGTGGAGAGCTACCGCCTGCCGAAGGCGCTGCGGGAGCGCGGCTGCGAGGATGTGCGCCGCGCCTTCCGGGATTTGGAGGAGCTGCCCGTCAGCCGGATCCTGACCGACACTATCGACCAGGCCCTGCATTCAACGCGCTGCCTGATCGTCGTCTGCTCCACCGACACCCCGAGTTCAGAGTGGATCGACCGCGAGGTCGCGACCTTCATCGAATTGGGCCGGGCGGAGCATATCTACCCCCTGCTCATCTCGGGCGACCCCGAGCACTCTTTCCCGCCGTCACTCAAGCTGGTGCCGGATATCCGGGGGCGCATCATGGATATCCGTACGCCGGACAACGCCGTCAAAACGATGATGGCAAAGGCGGAGACGGAGATCCTGCGCGCCGTTGCCGACGTTGCCGGCTGTCAGGAAGAGGAACTGCTGCGGGAGCATACGCTGCGCAGGAACCGGCGCTTCGCGGCCAAAACTGCCGCGAGTCTTGCCATTTTCGCGGCCGTTGCGGCGATCTCCCTCGGCCTGATGAGTCTGGCGCAGGGCTACCGGGACACCGCCCGGACGCGGGAGCAGGCCTCCATGCGCATCCTCAACGAGCTGACCTATTCCCTACCGGACCATCTGACCAACGTGCCGGGGGCATACAGCCGCATCGCGGGCATCCTCGAGAGGAATACCGCGGAACTCAATGCCATTCTGCGTCTGTCATCGGATCGGGACAAGGCCGAGAGCGAGGCGGCGGCCAATTATGAAAAGCTGGCCAACGCCAGCGCTGTGCTCGGCCGATACGACGAGGCGCTCGCGGCACAGGAGACCGCGATCGGCAACTATGACGAGCTGCTGCGCCGCGGCGCGGCGGGAAGCGGAGAAAAGCTCGCCTCGGCGTATAATAACCTGGGGAACATCTATCATGCGTCCGGCCGCTATGACGAGGCGGCGGAGGCCTACGCGCAGGCGATCGCACGCCAGACGGCGGAGAGGGAGGATCGGCTGCGCCTGGCGGAATTCTATCTGAACGACGGAGCCAACGCCACCGACCGCGGCGACGGAAAAGCCGCCGCGAGTTCCTTTGACGCCTGTATCGCGCTGCTGGAGGGCGTTACGGAAACACGCGGGATTGAGACCGCCGCCCACGTCCATCACAACTATGGCGTGCTGCTCTACCGCCTGGGACAGTATCACGATGCGGAGGAGCATCTGCGTGAGGCCGGGACGATCTGCGAGCAGCTGCTTGCGCGTGTGGATTCCCTGCAGAACAGGGCGCAGGCCGTGCAGACCATGAGCATGCTGGCCGCCGTATTGACCGACGAGGGAAATTTTGGAGAGGCCGACGCGGTCTATGCCCTCGCCATCGAGCATGCGGAAGGAATGGCGCAGGACGGCGAGAACACTGCCTATCAGCGTAATCTGGCGGAGCTGTACAACAATCGCGCCATAAGTCTCAACATGCACGGCGACTACGCCGCGGCAGACGGGTATTATTCCCGTGCCGCGGAGATCAGCGGCGCGCTCGCCGAACAGACCGGCAGCGCCCATGACCGGGCAATGGCGGCGCTCTCGCTGATCAACCGCGGGGAAAACGCCTTCAAACTGCCGGATTACACGCGCTCCCGGGCGCTTTTCGAGGAGGGCCTCCGCACCTATGAGTCGGCGCTGGACGGCCTGGGCGAATACGATCGGGCACAGTATCTGGCCTGGCTTTCCTATCACCGGCTGATCCACGAGCGGGATCCGCTCAGAGCCTTTGACGCCGCCTATGCGGCGTATGAGCTTCAACCGGACAACGTCCTGATCGACCTGATCCTGGCCTATGCCTGCCTGTACTGCGGCTATGAAGAGGACGCCGAGACGCTCTTCTCTGCGGTTGCCGCTCTCGGCGAAGGACAGGTCGAGATGATCCGCCGCGATCTGGAAGCGCAGCAGGCCGCGGGAATGGAGAGCGATTCTCTTCCGGCAGTCTACGCCCTGCTGAACAGATAATCAGGATCGTTTTTGAAACCGCTGCATATGTCTCCGGAAGGAGCCGACTTTAGAAAAAACGAAAATGATGGAATAAGATAAAAAAACAGAACTATCTGAAACGGAAAGTTGTTTTTCCGTCTGAAACGCAGTTTTTCCATCCTTTTGAGAAGGTTCAGACACGTTAGTGCGCAGGATATGATACAATATCCTGCGCACTAATTTAATTATTCTCAACTTGAATTCACTTGATTAAGCAAAAAGCGAGATAGGAGTACTCAAACAAAGTACTTACCATCTCGCTTTACTGCGAATTACAAAGAAAAATGCCAGTATTTCAATAATAGTAGCCTTGGACCCACCTACCCGTAAATAACATGAGCCTTGATTCGATATTGCTTCATGTATATCACAATAGGCCAATAAAGGCAACATCATCTTTTGTCATCCTTCATAGCTAAACGAGGACGCCAACCCGGCGCCCTCGTTTTGTTATGCAAAATATTCCTGCAGATCCTCTACCAAAGGGAAACTCATGCTGCCCATGACGACAAGTTCTCCAGTAATTTGATATTCAATTAGCCCATCTAGATAGCGTTTCTTCGCTGAAGGCAGTTGGGTGAGATAGTTCTTCAAACTGGAATCATGATCCAACACAACGCTTCAAAGCTCTCTTCGGATCACCTCCATCAATTCTTCAATCGGTATGTGACTGAGCCGATGGAGCTTGCGCAGCTCTGTCAATCTCAACAGTCCGGGATCGTTCAGCCGCTGCCGCGCTGTCGGTTGAGAGCATTTGAGAACAATTGCCAGTTTGGTTGCCGTTAATTCATAACCGAGCAGCAACCGCCTGACCCGCTCAAAAGGCGTCGGTATTTGTTTTATGCGCGGCATAGCTTTCCTCCATTTAATGAGAAGCGGGTCAGGCGTGTGATCCTTGCCTTTATACGACTTTGGGTAGTCCGGAAGAGGTCGGCACCATGCACCACCTTCTTACTCATGCAAAGAACCTCCGCCGTTTCTCCTGGCAGGACATGCAAGGACCTTATTTCGTTTGAGGGGCGTCAGACGCCGCGGGCATCGTGATTTGTGCAGGCCAGAATTTCCTCGTGCTGCTCGATAAAGGCCTTGAGCTCCGCGTAGGAGATGTCCTTTTTCCGCCTCACAGAGAGGTCATAATCCGTCGTGCCGTCCTCCTGGTGACGGTCAAAGGAGCTTTCCAACACTGTAGCGTCCCAGAGCTCCAGCTGCCGGTTGAGCGATTGAAGAAACTCGTGGCCGTTTTTCACCGTAAAATGAAGGAGATTGGTCACATAAGAATCTGCGCCGAAAGAAAAACGGTGCATCGCTATCTGCAAAACACAGATGACCAAGGTGGTAAAGAGTGACGTCCAAAGGTTGCCGGCTCCGATACCGAGCCCGACAGCTGCAGCAACCCATATTCCTGCGGCGCTGGTCAATCCGCGCACCATGCCGCCCTCTCTCTTGAAGATCACCCCTGCGCCGAGAAAGCTGACGCCGCTGACGACCTGGGCGGCCACACGGGCAGGATCCGCGCCGCGCGAGCCGGGATAAAGCGGGCTGTCAGGGAAGCTCACGTCGAGAAAGCCGTATTTGGAGATGATCATCATCAGTGCCGCGCCGCCGCAGACAAAAACCATCAGATTGGCACCGGTTTCTTTATAATATCGATTTCTCAGCGAGCCGATCGCACCACCGCAGCCGAGCGCAATAAGAATCCGAAGACAATAGACGATCGTCTGTGAGGAAAAGAGCGGCTCAACTGACAAATTTTGAAGAACTGTCATGGTATCCCCTCCAAGCACTTTCTATTCATAATCCAGCAGCGCTCTATCCGTACCGGAAGACGGCCGTATCGTTCACTCTGATCCTGCTGTCTGATCGAGCCGCACGCTATGTCTCAAGTGAAGAGAGCAGCGCGCGGAATAGCCGCAAAACAGCGGGGAAAAGACTGGCGTTACTTTGCGGCCATGTAATCGGCAACTGCCTTGAGGTTGTCATGGAAGCTTCCGTCCGCCACAAACTTCTTTTCAAACAGAGCTGAGCCCATTGTGAAGGTCCAGGGTCCGATATCAAACATGGTATCGATCCGTCCAAAGCTGTTGATGCTGCCGGCGATACAGATTTCGGCGTCGATCGCCTTGCAGAACTCGTAAGCGAGCTTCTCGCCGTCGATGACATGGCGGTAAGCCAGGATATCAAAACCCTTGATGCCCTTGGCCATCAGGTCTCTGGCGTTCTGGATGATCTCTTCGTTGCTGCCTTCAAGAATGCTGGGACTTCCGCTGACCTTGCCGACAAAGGGCAGATAGGCCATGTTGTTGTCGCACAGAAGCTTGGCAACGGAATCGTAGTAAATGGTGCCCATCAGATAATCAAAGCCGCAGTCGATGGCTGTCTGGGCGCCGTCCAGACAGCTGGCCTCGTCATAGGTGACGACCTCCAGGAAGGTTGTCTTGCCGGCGGCCTTCATAGCCTGACAGAGGGCCTTCATCTGGTCCTTTGGCAGACCGACGTTTTTAAATCCCCAGAATTTTACGGGCAGATCCTTGCACGCCTCAAATACTTCCGCTGCATTCTGAACCGTTACGTCGTGGTGGGTGAGCATAATTATAATTTCGGGCTTCATAATGAGAACCTCCTTTAAAAATTAGAAACTAATTATTATGATATTTCCCGGCCGATGAAAGTCAATTCGCACTATGGAGCCAAAAATCCCGTTTGAACAATTCTCTCTTCTAAAATATCAAAACGAGAAAAAAACAGACAAAACGCACGTTTTTTGCGCGTTTTGTCGGCATATAGCACAAATCTTTATCCTCATATTTCTACGTACTTGCCAGATTGAAAAGAACGCTCGCAAAACTTAGTGTAAAATAGATGTAGGAAAAAAGAAGACAGAGGGCACCTCAAAGTGGTTTAATGAATTCACCACAAACCATTAGCCACAAGAAAGAGGTGTCCCCTGTGGAAAAGATCATAAACGAAGTAACGGAAAAACTCAA
>JAZQDI010000075.1:0-3842 GCA_045546715.1 Oscillospiraceae bacterium
GGGGAATCCCATCCCCTCGCGCTCCCCATGCGTATCTGCCATTTCCGATTATTTCTGTCTGCAAACTGAGCCGCCCCGGCATTCAATGCCGGGGCGGCTCGAGATGGTTTTATCTAATCGGACTGTTCGAAGCCGAGAGAATCTCTTCTCTGGCAGTGGTAAACGCCTTGAATTCCTGATAGGTGATCTCGTCGCGGCGGCGAACTGTGAGATCATAGTCCGTGGTGCCGTCGGCCTTGCGGGTAACCTTGCTGTCTGTGACCTGGGCGCTCCACTGCTCAAGCTGACGCTCAAGCGCGCCGTTGAAATCAAAGCCGTTCTGAACCGTGAACTGCAGGCGATTTGCGCTGTAAGCGTCCGCACCGATGGCAAAGCGGTGCATGAGATACTGCAGCAGGCAGATCAGCACCGTGGCAAAAAATGCGGGCACGATCATGCCTGCGCCGACGCCGAGACCGATGCCCGCCGTGACCCAGATGCCTGCCGCAGTCGTGAGACCTTTGACGGTGCCCGCGTTTTTGAAAATAACCCCCGCGCAAAGAAAGCTGATGCCGCTGACGACCTGCGCTGCGATACGCGCGGAGTCCGCTCCGCGCACGCCGGCAAAATTGCTTCCGTCCGGCAGCGTGAGATCGGCAAAGCCGTATTTTGACACAAGCATCATCAGCGCGGCCGCGCAGCAGACGATGATATGCGTGCGGATACCGGCCTCCTTGAAGCGGCGGCTGCGCTCAAAGCCGATCGCCGCGCCGCAGATGCTCGCCAGCACCAGACGCAGACAGAGATCCAGATTCTGCGCGAGCGTGAAGTGGCTGTTGAAATAAGAGATAAAGGTCATACTCTTCTACCTCCGGAAAAGCAGGACTGCTGCAGCAATTTGCAGCAGTCCCTTTTTTCAGATTCTTACGCCTCGGCAGCGTCAATATATGCCTTTGCAACGGCTGGAAAATTCGTGATGACGCCCTCGCAGCCCCAGAGACGGAGCTTCTCGAGCGAGAGCATGTCGTTCACGGTCCAGACATTGATGGCGACGCCGGCCGCATGGCAGTTTGCCACGTTTTCATCCGTCAGGCTCGCGGCCGAGGGATGCCAGGCCTGAAAGCCCGACGCGCGGCAGTAATCGCCCGGGCGGACGCGGACCATGCCCTCCTCGAGCACCAGCGCGCCGACGTCCACATTCGGGGCGATCTCGCGCAGCTTCAGGAGCGTGACATGGTTGAACGATGAGAACATGACCCGGTCCTGCAGACCGTATTTGCAGATCATGTCCCAGACCTCCTGCTCGATATCGGGATAGAAGGTGTTGTCCGTCTTGATCTCGATATTCGTAAACAGAGTCTGCCCTGCCGCCCACTGACAATACTCCTCAAAAGAGGGAATGGGCTGGAAACCGAACTTGCCGTCCCAGAGGTTCGCGGCATTGAGCCGGCGGATCTCCTCAAACGTCAGGTCGCAGATGCGGCCGGTGCCGTCGGTCGTGCGGTCGACGCGCTCGTCGTGGTGGACGATGAGCACGCCGTCGGCCGTTTTGTGTACGTCAAGCTCGATGCCGTCTGCGCCGGCCTCCGCCGCCTTTTCAAAGGCGAGCATCGTGTTTTCGGGGTACAGTCCGCTGTAGCCCCGGTGTGCCATTACTTTCATCTTGGTCACCCCTTAGTAAATCAAATCGGGGATGAGGAGAGAAACCTGCGGGATGTAGGTAATGAGCAGCAGCGCAATGATGAGCGCGAGGATGAAGGGCATGACCTCTTTGATAAACTCGGACATCTTGCAGTCTGTGATGGCGACGCAGGTGAACATCATGGAGCCGAAGGGAGGCGTGAGGCCGCCGATCATGATATTGACGTTCACGATGATGCCGAAGTGCACCAGATCGATGCCTGCCGCCTTGACCAGCGGGACCATCAGAGGCGCAAGGATGATGAGCGCGGCGCCGCCCTCGAGGAACATGCCCGCGATGAGCAGGAACGCGTTGAGCACCAGGAGCACCAGATACTTGTTGCTGGCGATGCCGGAGACGGCGTTGAGCAGCATGTTCGGGATGTTCTCCCAGTTGAGGTAATAGCCGAAGAGAGACGCAGACACGATGATGAGCATGACCGTGCAGGTGCCGGCCAGCGTCTCGCGGAAGACGGGGATGAAGTGCTCTTTTTTCAGACCCTTGTAGATAAACTTACCCACGAGGAAGCAGTAGAGCACGCCCACGCCGCCGGCCTCGGTCGGCGTGAAAAGGCCGAAGCGCATGCCGAGGATGATGCCGAAGGGGAACAGCAGCGCCCAGAGGCTGTCAACCGCCTGCTTGGCAATGACCTTGGCGGAGGCACGCTTTTCGCGGCTGGGCTTGTAACCGCGCTTGCCGGCGATGATGCTCACGGCGATCATCAGCACAAGTGCCATGAGGAAGCCGGGCAGATAGCCCGCGGCGAACAGCTTGCCGACGGAGGCGCCGGCGATCAGGCCGTAAACAATCAGGTTGATGCCGGGAGGAATAATGGGCGTGATGCAGCTCGAGGCCGCGGTGATGGCGGCGGAAAAGCCCTTGCCGTAGCCGCGCTTTTCCATCTCGGGCACGAGCATCTTGCACTCCATGGCAGCGTCCGCGTTGGCAGAGCCGGAGCAGCCGCCCATGAGCATGGAGAGCAGAACGTTGATCTGCGCAAGACCGCCCTTCATATGGCCGGTCAGCGCGTCAGCAAAGGCCATGAGCTTTTCGCTCATGCCGGAATAGTTCATGAGAGAACCGGCCATGACGAAAAACGGGATGGCGAGGAAGGGGAACGACTGCGTGGACGTGATGAACTTCTGCATCAGCAGATACGGACGCGAGGTCGTATCGATGAAGGTGAAGAACGTCAGCGTCGCGGTCATGAGCGCATAGGCAATCGGAATGCCCGTGAAGTAGAGTGCGAGGGCAATGATAATGGGGAGATAAATGATAAAGCCGGTCATGCTTCCGTCGCCTCCCCTCTCTTGCTGTCAGCAGGCTCCCGGATGGTACGGATGAGGTTCATCAGGGAGTAGATCGTCATGAGGCCGAAGCCCAGAATGAGGGCGGAGTTCAGCCAGACAGAGGAAATTTTCAGAATCGGCATGGTCTTCACGCTGGAGGAGACCACAAACTGGTAGCTCAGCCAGGTGATATAGCCGTTGGTCACGAGAATAATGAGATCGGTGAGAATGTGAACGATCTTTCTCGCGCCGGCCGGAAGCTTGTCGACCAGCAGATCCACGCCCACATGCTGATGCGTGCGCAGGCACCAGGCGGCGCCCACGAACGTGGTATACACAAAACAGGTGGTGGCGACTTCCTCGCCCCAGGGGATGATGTAGTTCGCAAAGTAGCGCGTGAACACGTTGACGACGACAACAATGAGCGTGATGGCAAACATGAAGCCGGCAAAATACGCGTCCAGGTTCTTCAGAACCTTCTTCATCCGGGCACCTTCTTTCTTTCGGATTTGATAGTAGGGGCTACCTGTGGTCGCCCGCCCCGCAGCAGCCGAGACTGAAAGCGGGCGACCGCAGGTCGCCCCTACAGCGGTTTGCTCGAAAATGGGCTGCCGCCAAAGCGGCAGCCCAAAAAAGATTTGTGCTGGTAAGGATGCTTAGCTGTTCTGCGCGTCGTACTCGGCGACGATCTCCTGCAGCTGCTGGATGAAGCCTTCGGTCACGCCGTCTTCCTTGACCATGCGCTCATACTCGGGCTCCATGACGGCCTTGAACGCGTCCACGTCAACCTCGTTGAAGTGGCAGCCCTGCTCGGCCTCCAGGGTCTCCATGGTGGAGGTGAAGTTGTCGTCGGTGAACTGGGTCAGCTCGGCGGCGCCCTTCGTGAACTCCTC
>JAZQDI010000076.1:0-9340 GCA_045546715.1 Oscillospiraceae bacterium
TGTAAAATAAGCTGGCGGCCGCCCTCGCGATAAAAATCCCGGAGCTGATCGATCAGCTCCGGGATTTTTATCGCGAGGGCGGCCGCCAGCTTATTTTACAGCAGATCCGTATCCTCCAGCGCGTCCGCCATGCCGCTGTAGAACCATGTGAGATCCTGACGGTCATATTCCGGCTTTTCCGCCTGCAGCGAGAGCTGCTCCGGCGTTTTCATCGGCAGCGTGAGGAGTACTGCCGTGCCCGTTCCGGGGCTGCTTTCGATCAGAATTTCGCCCTCGTGCAGCCGCGTGATGCCCAGCGCCACGGGCAGTCCGCAGCCGGCGCGGTCGGGGCTGAGCTCCGGCGCGCGGTCATATGCGGTGAAGAGCGATCCCATCGCCTCCGGCGCGATGCCGCTGCCGGTGTCCTGCACGGTGATGGTTGCCGTATCGTCAGTCACAGCGAGGCCCAGCCGGATGCGGCTGCCTGCCTCGCAGTGGAGCATGCTGTTGAGCAGCAGATTCATCACTGCCCGCTCCATCAGCGTTTCGTCCATCATCAGCGTCACTGTCTGCGCCGGCAGCTCCGTGATCACGCGGATGCCCTTTGACGCGGCGAGCGGCTCCAGCTGCTCGGCAAGCCTTTTCAGAAAGGCGGCGCAGTCCGCTGCCGTCGGCTGATAGGGGAGGGTGCCTTCCTGCAGCGCCGAGAATGCGGACACATTGGAAAACCACCGGTGCAGCCGGTAATAGCTCTTCATCAGCCGCGCTGCAGCGAGCCGATCGGTCTCCGGCGCGTCCTTCGCAGCGCATTTCATCTGCTCCGCCGCCAGACGCAGATTTGCCAGCTCCGTCCAGTCCGGCAGCGGCAGCGGCGGCATCCGCCGGGGCGGAGGCGTCAGACAGAGATAGTAGAACTTATAGAGCCCCGCGCCGCTGAGCGTCACGATGCAGTCCCGCCCCCGACAGCGCCAGGAGGCCGCGCCCAGCGAGCCCTGCAGCTTGAGCAGTCGATCCGGCAGAATCCCGGATGCGCTCTGTCCGGCGCAGTCTCCGCCGAGAATCCGCGCTGCCGCCGGCGTGACGAATTCCACGCGCCCGCCCCGGGTGCACACGACCGCAGCGCCCGATGCCCGCAGCAGGGAAGCCATGGTTTCGGAAGTCAGCTGTTCCATCTGATTTTCTCCTCTTCTTTGTTCTCTATAGAAATAATATACGCCGTTTTCACCAATCTCACAAGCAAAAAAACGCCTTTCTTTCTGTAAAACGAGAAAGATTCGGAAATTGTGAAAAATTTATTGCACTTTAGGAGAAAATGAGATAGAATGTACTCGTATCAGAATCCATCTGAAACCAATCAAAACGGAACATTAGGAGGAAAACACATGTCTATCAAAGTTGGCATCAACGGCTTTGGCCGTATCGGTTCTCTGGCCTTCCGCGCCGCCATCAAGTCCGACGATATCGAGGTCGTTGCCATCAACGCCCCCGGTCATCCCGCTTCCCACATCGCTTACTGCGTGAAGTATGATTCCGTCCACGGCCGCTTCGACGGCGAAGTCGTCGGCAATGACGAGGACAGCACTGTTACCGTCAACGGCAAGGTCGTCAAGGTTCTCTCCGACAAGACCTATCGTGACGCCACCCTCATCCCCTGGGGCGAGCTCGGTGTTGAGTACGTTCTGGAGTGCACCGGTGTGTACCTGACCAAGGAGAAGGCTCAGGCTCACGTTGACGCCGGCGCCAAGGTTGTCATCATGTCCGGCCCCGCGAAGGACGACACCCCGATGTTCGTCTGCGGCGTCAACCTCGACAAGTACACCGCTGATATGCAGTTCGTTTCCAACGCTTCCTGCACCACCAACTGCCTGGCTCCTCTCGCCAAGGTTGTCAACGACAACTTCGGCATCATCGAGGGCCTCATGACCACCGTGCACGCCTCCACCGCCACTCAGGCCATCGTGGACGGCTTCCCCAAGAAGAAGGATCTGCGCGGCGCCCGCTCCATCTACAACAACATCATCCCCTCCAGCACCGGCGCTGCCAAGGCTGTCGGCAAGGTCATTCCTTCCCTGAACGGCAAGCTCACCGGCATGTCCATGCGTATCCCCGCTCCCGACGTGTCCGTCGTTGACCTGACGGTCCGTCTCGAGAAGTCTGCCACCTACGAAGAGATCTGCGCCGCTGTCAAGGCCGCTTCCGAGGGCGAGATGAAGGGTGTTCTGGAGTATGTCGATGATCAGGTCGTCTCCTGCGACTTCCGCACCGACGCGCACACCTCCATCTTCGACGCGCAGGCCGGCATTGCTCTGAACGGCAACTTCGTCAAGCTCGTCGCCTGGTACGACAACGAGTGGGGCTTTAGCAACAAGATGCTCGACCTCACCCGTCACATCGACTCCGTCCGCAAGGCGTAAGTCACCGTTTGACAAACGAAAACTGCCTGCTTCGGCAGGGAGTTTTTTATGTGCTGCAATATCGATCCTCTGCCCACTTTGACGGGTTCCCGTCGATATAGTTCCAGATCTCGAGATAATCCTGTTCATTCCGGATGACGTGCTCGTGGAACGATCGCTGCCAGACAACGAGATTCGGCGCAATGGCATGGATTTGCTTGCTGCTGTTCATTTTCAGATCGCCTACCACCTTGCTCAGCGCTGATCGTTTATCCCCTACGCTGATACGAGACAGAATGCAATGCCTTTGGTGCGTGCAAATGGTCACAAAATAACACGCCTGCATCATAATTAAACGCTGGCAGTCGAATGGTTTTCCGTTTTGGGTATTCCACGCGAATCACCTCGCTCAAAACCGATTATATCACAAATCCACGAGAGCGTCAGCCATCAGGGATGAACATCTATGGAACATCGTTGAATGTATGCGAACATCTTTTGAACATCTACGAACATCAATAAACAACAATGGAGAGACTTTGCAGGTCTCTCCATTTTCTTCGACAAACTGGAATTTTATTGTCGGTTCTTTTCCTTGTATCTGCTGATAAAAGCAATTACCAATTCAACCATTGCAACGCAAACCCAGATAATTCCTCCTCCAGTATTCTTTACGACAAAAAACCATATCAATGAAACCAAGAAAAATGTAATTGATAAAACAAAATACCCTTTGCTGCTCGTTTTATTCATATTTACCTCCACAAATACCGATTTGTCGTGCTGATTCTAACACAAAACAGCACCGCAATCAACGCATGATTGCGGTGCTTCCTTCCAACAGCCCAATGTATTTGTATGTTGTCGTTCGGCTCATATCACTCACTGGATCACCGTGACCACAAACATGTCCTCGCTCTCAAATTCTACGTCTGCCAGCGCGCCGCGATACACGATCCAGTACAGATGATTGTCATAGCTGTATTCGGCGGTGCCGTCAAATTCCCGCAGCGTGATGATCCGGTCTGCCTGCGCGGCAAAGGCGTCCCGCGTAAAGTCAAACACGAGCCAGACCTTGTCCGCAGCGCTGTCATACAGCAGGTCCTGAAGAATCAGATCACCCTCGATGGTGGTCTGTGCCACGCGGATGAAGGCGTCCTCATGGTTCTGCACATGCGTCATAAATTCGCCGTACAGATGATCATTGTACACCGTTGGGCCGACCACAAAGCAGCCGTCGAGCCGCGCCTGCTGCGCGTCGTAGTCTTCGCCCAGCGTTCGGATGTCCGCATGGTCCTGTATGACCGGATTGCCGTAAAAGTCGTCCAGATCAAAGACCCCGCTTTGCTCCGATACCGGGCTTTCGGATACAGAGCCAGCTTGAATCAGAGCGGCCTGTCTGCCGCAGGCGCACAGAAGACACACCACACAGCACAGGAGAACAAGAAACTTCTTCATAAGCGGTTACCTCCGGAATGCGTTACCCATATAGACCGGAAAACGGCGGAAATCTTACGGCTCCAGCGCGAGCGCCACCGCGGCGTCGCTGTGGATGCGCACGGTGTCGAGCAGGGGGATGGCGGCGTCGCCGTCGCGCAGAATCATGCCGAGTTCCGTGCAGCCGAGAATCACGCCTTCGGCGCCGTGCGCCTCCATGGCTTGGATCTCCCGCAGCATCATCCCGCGCGATTCTTCCCGCACGATGCCCCGGCAGAGCTCGTCATAAATGACGCGGTTCACGGCCTCCATGCCCTCCGGGTCCGGCACGATCACTTGAATCCCGGCCTCGTTCAGTCGGGAAATGTAAAAATCCTCGCCCATGGTGTATTTCGTACCCAGCAGACCGACCGTTTTCAGACCGCGCTGCCGCAGCTCCGCCGTCACGGCGTCCACGATGTGCAGAATCGGGATGCTGACCCGCTGCTCGATGGCCGCGCAGAACTTGTGGCTCGTGTTTGCGCAGAGAATCAGAAAGTCCGCGCCCGCGCGCTCGAGCGCCTCGGCGGCGTCGGCAGCGATAACACCGGCTTTCTCCCATTCGCCCCGCTCCATCAGATCATAGAGCGCGCCGAATTCCAGACTGTACAGCACGCACTTTGCGCTGTGCAGCCCGCCGAGGCGCTCCGCTGTCCGCTCGTTGAGATACTGATAATACGTCTGTGTGCTCTCCCAGCTTGTGCCGCCGATCATACCGATGGTTTTCATGTCATGCTCCTTTGTTGTATCGTGCAAACCGAGTGATGTTAAGGAAAAACCGCACCTCGGAAAGCGATTGGGCTTTCCCGGTGCGGTTTTCGGTCTGATTTTGATCAGATCTCGAAGGAGCCGGCCTCCTCGCCGTTGACGACGAAGTACACGCGGTTCTCTTCGGGCTTGACATAGAAAGCGACGTCCTTCATCGCGGCGCCGGTCCAGGCAGCCTTGGCGGCCTGCATCATCTGCTCGCAGCTGATCTCCTTGTCGGCGTACTGCACGACGACCTTCACGTTCGCCGGCTTCTTGGCAGGAGCCTTCTTGGGAGCGGCCTTCTTCACCTCAGCCACGACCTCAGCGGCCTTCTTCGGAGCAGCCTTCTTGGCCTCGGCGACCTTCTTGGGGGCAGCCTTCTTCACTTCCGCGACAGTCTCAGCGGCCTTCGTAACGGCGGGCTCCACGGCCTTCTTGGCCTCGGCGGCAGCTTCCTTCACTTCCGCGACGACTTTGGAATTCTTCTTCATTTTGGTTGATCTCCTTTCGATCAGTGTCCCCGCCAAATGGGGGCGTTTCGTCCGTTCCTGCGGCCTGACGCCGCAGGGGAAAGCAGAAAAACATGAGAATTTTCAATACTTTCACGGCCATATCCTAACACTTTCGCGCGCTGAAAACAAGCAGTTAGCCGTGAGTTCTGCCTTTGTCACAGCTTTCGGAGAGGAAAACACCCGTTTTCCGTGAAGTTGCCCATATTATTCAGTCGAATTTGGGCATATCGCAATAATCACTCTCTATGTCTGCGTCGTTTCTCGCTCTGTCCCTCCAGTGCGAACATGATCACAAGCATGGCTACAAACAAAACAATCAGCATCATTTTCGGTTCCTCCTTCGTGTTGTTGTACTCAGAATAACGAAGAAGCTGTCCAAAAAAGTTCCCACGGTACTTGCGGCACGCGCGGGATGTGATATAATGATGCAGGTAAGGTTTATTTTTAACTTCCGGCAAAAACGGCATTGGACGGAAACAAGTCCGAGACATGGTGTAGAATGTCCGTGGTCATTCGGCTGCGGGAGGAAGCCATGAAAAAGAATCATCGAACCGGAAGCTTTCACATGAGCCTGTCCGAGCGCATGGTTATTGAGCTTGGACTTCGAGCCGGAAAAACATTTCGGGAAATCGCCTGGGAGATTGACAGAGATCCCACCACAGTAGCCAAGGAAGTCAAGCGGGTAATTTGGGCAAACGGAAATCCCAAAGACTCCGTGGACTGTCTCCTCGCCAGATCCTGCCGCCGCACAGATCTGTGCATGGGTACAGACTGCACCTCGTTCTGCAAAACCTGTGACGCGGTAATTTGCACCGAGGGGTGCAGCAGAAGAAAGCCCGCAAACTGCGAGAAGCTGCTCCGCCCACCATATGTCTGCAACGGATGTGAGCACGCCCGAGCCTGCCATCTCCGAAAGGTGTACTACAAGGCGAAGGATGCGGAGCGAATCTACGAGCGGAAGAAGTCGGAGTCACGCCGAGGTATTAACATGACCAAGGCGGAGCTGACCAGACTGAACGAACTGGTTTCACCTCTGATTCTGCGTCACCAGTCGCTCAACCATATCTACGCCACCCACGCGGAGGAGATTGGCGTCAGCCGGGCAACGCTCTACAAGTATATTGCCGAGGGTGTTCTGGACGCCAAAACCATGGATCTGCCCAGAAAAATCCGCTACAAAAAGCGAAAAAAGGCCCGTAACGACGAGCCTCAGCGGGAGTATTCTTACCGGCACGGCAGAACATACCGCCATTTTGAAAGAGAGATTGCGGCACATCCGGAGTGGGATGTGGTGGAGATGGACACCGTGAAGGGCGGCGCGGCCAAAGGCCCCTGTCTGCTCACGATGCTGTTTCGCTCCTGTGGACTGATGCTGATCTACCTTCTGCCGGACTGTACTGCCGCTTCTGTTGCGCGGCAGTTTGACAGGCTGACTGCAGCGCTTGGTCTGGAGCTGTTTCGTGAGATGTTTCCTGTAATCCTCACGGACAACGGATCTGAATTTAAGAAGGTGGACGATCTGGAGCGCACCAAAGACGGCGCACAGCGGACGCGGATCTTTTACTGCGATCCGCAGCAGACCAACCAGAAATCCCGTCTGGAGCGAAACCACGAATACATCCGGTACTACATCCCGAAGGGCAGAAAGATGTATTGGCTGACAGAGGAAAAGGTTCGCCGGATGATGAACCACATTAACGGCGCAATTCGCGCCTCTCTGAACAACCATTCGCCATATGATGTGGCGTTGGTTCTCAAAAAGAGAGAAGCGCTGGATAAGCTTGGACTCACGTTTGTCTCCCCAGACAACGTCCAACTAAACCCAGCACTTCTCAAATAACCCCACTGCCATTCTAAAAGCCGAATGACCGTTTCAACTGAAAACGAAGCACTCAGGCGAGCGGAAATGATTTTTAGAATAACAGTCCGGCCGCCCGCTTGGGCTGCGCCGATTTTCTTCCGCTGCAGTCATTTTACACCATATTTGCCTCTTTGAACAGGCGCAAAATGTCTGCATTTCAACTTTTTTCGCTTTCGCTCTCTGCAGAGCGGAAGTTGCGATTCAATTCAACCATCCCTAGATTGCAAAAGTGAAGTCAAAGGAGAGCTGCGATGCAGTTCTCCTTTTCCGCTTGTCAAAAATGTCTCACAGAGTTCGCCGCTCGGAAGCGGCGAATAAAGTCGAATCAGTTTTTTTCGGAGCTTTGCCCCGGGAAAAACACCCTGAGACTCGCTTATGGCGAGTCCTCGCGCCTACCAACCGAGGCAGAGCCGAGGGCGATGGAGCGCGAGTATCTCCGCAATCTGTCGAAATCATATTTCGGCAGATTGAAAAGGAGAGCTGCGGTGCAGTTCTCCTTTTCTCTGTTCAGTTAAACAGCTTCGGGCTCACAAACTTGTTTTCGCTGATACTGTGGCCGTTTTCATATTTGACCGTCACATAGTACGTCTTTCCGCCGTCTGTCACCTTCACATAGCAAACCCCGTCGTCGTCAAACTTGTCCGTAATTTCGATCTTCTGGCTGTGGTAGTAGACCCACACGCTGCCGTCGTCGAGGTATTCCACGTCCGGCATGTCGAGCTGGTCGCGGAGCTCTTCCTCCGTCACATTGCGCTCGCGGCCGAACACGTCGAACGCCTTGCCGCCGCCGAACTGCTCGTGCTGCTCACCGTTTTCGTCCGTGTAGGTCAGCGAATATTCGCCGCCCTCCACATTCAGCACCGCGTCGGTCTGATCGCCGTGCACCCAGATCTGGATCGTCCGCTGAATCCCGCCGACGTCAGCGGCGTAGGCTGTCGCGGCGAGCGCCAGCACCAGAATCACCGCCGCGCAGACCAGCACGGCGCGGGGGAGATAACGCTTTCTTGTCTGTTTCATTTCGGTTCCCTCCATGTTCCACTGTCGGGAGGGATGAAGCGTTGAAAACGCTCTCTGATATCGTTCATGATTCGTCATCGTTCCATTCCTCCTGTAAGGCTTTTTTCAGGAGCATCCGGCCCCGACTCAGCTGACTTTTCACCGTTCCGGCCCTGCGTTCGAGCAGCGCAGCGATTTCCTCCACGCCATAGCCCTCGTAGTAATGCAGATGAATCACCACACGGTATTTCTCCGGAAGCGCCATCACCGCGCGAAACAGCTCCGAATCCTCCGACGCTTCAAATTCCAGCGTTTCCATGTAATCCTCCAGCGCAGTCATGTTCCTGCGCCAGAAGCTGCCGGCGAGATCCTTCGCCCGGTTGATTGCCACGCGCAGCAGCCACGCCTTCAGATGCGCTTCGCTCTCAAAATCATCGTTTCGGGTATGATAGCGCAGGAATGTGTCCTGCGTCGCGTCGTCCGCGTCCGCCGGATCGCGCGTCACGCTGAACGCCGATGCATATACCCGGTCTGCATATCGCCGGAAGGCTTCATCAGTTTCAAGTCGCATTGGTCAGCTCCTTTTTCGTATCGGAAGGTCCCTTCATCTATTATACGGCTCAAATCCGAAAAAGGTTGCGCTTTTTTCATAATTTCCGCAAGTTCATAAGCTGTTTGTCCTTCCGGTTCCCACTTTGGTCCAAACCTCTTTTCAGATCGCGCACCCTTTGCTGTCTGTTCCGATAAAAGGCGAATCCGCAGCATTTCAGCGCTGCGAATTCGCCTTTTGACTTCTATAATGAACTATTCCTTCTCATTTGCCGGCTGCGCGGCTGCCATCTGCAGCGCCAGGGTCTGCTCCGCGCCGGCATACAGCGCCGCCCGGCAAAGGATGCCCGCCTGGGATATGCGCTCCTGCTTCAGATGGCGCTTTGCCGTCTCCCGGCAGCTCTCCTCAAACAGATTGCAGAACGCGTCGTAAAACGGCGGCAGTTCCTGCTCGGCAAGCTCGTCGGCCATCATCTGCCGGATGGTGGAGATGGGCAGAACGGGCTTCAGCGTACAGATGACGATCAGATAGGCCAGATGCTCCCGCGTGTATTTTTTCCGGACGGGCGCGGGCATGACCTTGTGCTTGACGTAATTGTTCACCATGGAGGCGGTCAGTCCCCGGTCATCCCGCAGATACCGCCCAATCAGCGACGTCACCTGGTCCATGTAGAGCTCCAGATCCGGAAGCGCCTCCCAGCGCGGCAGCGTGCGGCCTGCCAGCGTTTCGCAGATGGATGTCAGTTCTGCTTCCATGCGTATCACCTCGTTTTCTGCTTGCAGGATAGCACATGCAGGCCGAAATCAAGTCGGAGGCCAAGCGG
>JAZQDI010000077.1:0-19085 GCA_045546715.1 Oscillospiraceae bacterium
GTCATATTCGACCGGGCGATCTGCGTCAGCCAGAGAGCGCTTGCTTGGCTTGTAGTGTGCAGCGGGAACATCCAGATGAAGCGCATTGTGTGGACGCTCTGAATTGTACATTTCCCGCCAGGGAGAGAAAGCCGACTGTGCATCTTGCAGATCTTTCATGGGTCTGCGTTTCAGCAGTTCCTGGTTCAGTGTCCTGTGAAAGCGCTCGTCTTTTCCCTGTGTCTGTGGATGAAGCGGGCGACCGTGAATCGGCAGGACGCCGAGCCGCATCATCCATACGTCGAACTGAGTAATACCGCCATTGTTGTCTCCCCATGGTTTTCCATTGTCACTCAGAATAGCTCGAGGCAGACCGTATTCCTCCAAAACCCTTGTAAATACAGGGCGAAAGGTCTCAAAAGTTCTGTCTCCGCAGGCTTCCAGACACAGCGAGAAACGGGAATGGTCGTCCAGAATGGTGAGCGGAAAGCAACGGTTTCCGTCCAGCATTTCAAAGTCGCCCTTGTGGTCCATCTGCCAGAGGTCGTTTGAACAGGAGTGCTCGAACCTTTTGTAAGGTGTTGCAGCCTCGCTGGCTTCCGGGTCAATGCGATTGTTTCGACGGAGAATGTTGTCTACCGTGCTCTTGCATGGAACATTTTCTATTCCGCGATTCTCTAAAACGCGGCAAAGCTTTCTGGCGCCCCATGCCGGGTGCTGATCTCGCAGATCCAGCACCAGCTGCTCCATCTCCGGCGGTGTTTTGTGCGGTCTGGAATGCGGCGCACGGCTGTGCTCTTCCAGAGACTCACCATGGCGGGCGCGCTCGATCCACTTGTAGCCGGTTTTGCGGCTGATGCCGAAAGAACGGCAAATGGCACTGAAGCTGCGTTCCTGTGCCAATACCTCGGCAACAAATCTCTGTCTTTCGGACATGGCAGTTCTCTCTTTCCAAGGCATTGGCAAGGATTCTCCTTTGCTGTGTAATGCCTTTATTCTACTCCAAAACTGTTACCTATGTCCTTGGACATTCTGTTACCTATCTTACTGGGCTATACAATCCCATCCCCTCCCGAACCCGCCCCATGCGGGATTGGACATGGGTGCTTTCGGCTCCCTGCGTGGGAGTCTTAATTATCTGGAGGAACCAACTTATGGAACGTTATGATATTGCCATCATCGGTACCGGCCCTGCCGGTCTGTCCGCCGCTGTGACGGCGAAGATTCGCAATAAAACCGTCCTGCTGCTCGGGAGCAAGGATCTGAGCCCCAAGGTCACGAAGGCGCACGCCATCGGAAACTATCTCGGTCTGCCGAACATTCCCGGCGCTGAGCTCGGCGCGGCCTTTCAGTCGAGCCTGGACGCCGTTGGCGTCGAGGTGACGGACGATAAAATCACCGCTGCCTATGCCATGGGCGATTATTTTGCGCTGCAGGGCACCGAGACCATCTATGAGGCGAGCGCGCTCATCCTCGCTACCGGCATGGTGCCCGGCAAGCTTCTGCCCGGGGAGGAAGCGCTTCTGGGCCGCGGCGTGAGCTACTGCGCCACGTGCGACGCCGCGCTCTACCGCGGCAAGCGTGTTGCCGTCATCGGCTACAGCGCCAAGGAGGAGCACGAGGCCGCTTTCCTCAGTGAGATCGCAGCTTCCGTCGCCTATTTCCCCATGTATTCCAAGGTGGAGTCTCTGCCTGAAGCTGTGCAGGTCATCACCGCGCGGCCCACCGAGATCACGCAGGCGGACGGTCTGCGCCAGGTCGTCACGGCGGAGGGCAGCTTCGGTTATGACGGTGTGTTCATCCTGCGCGACAGCATTTCGCCCGGTCAGCTCGTCCCGGGTCTCGAGATTGAGAACAACCACGTCAAGGTGGACCGCACCATGGCCACCAATCTGCCCGGCTGCTTTGCCTGCGGAGATGTGGTCGGCCTGCCGTATCAGTATATCAAGTCTGCTGGCGAGGGCAATGTGGCAGCGCTCAGCGCCGCAGCATATCTTGATACTAAGAAGAGAAACGGATAAACCCGTTTGAATGCAGAAAGAAGAAAAGAACATGGAAGAAGTATTCGATCCCCTGCGGCTGGAAAACCAGCTGTGTTTTCCGCTCTATGCCTGCTCGCGGAAAATCGTGAATCTCTATACGCCCTATTTTAAGCCCCTGGGCATCACCTACACGCAGTATATTGTCTTTATGGTGCTCTGGGCGAAGGACGGTGTGAGCGTCCGGGAGCTGGGCGAGCGGCTCTATCTCGACAGCGGCACACTCACGCCGCTGCTCAAAAAAATGGAGTCTGCCGGTTTTGTGCGCCGGGAGCGCTCTCCGGCGGATGAGCGCGTCACGCTCATCTATCTCACAGAGGCCGGTCGCGCGCTGCACGATCAGTGCATGGACATTCCTGTGCATCTCAGCCGCAGCGTCTCGCTCAAGCCGGAAGAGGCAAAGACACTTTATGATCTGCTGTATCGCATTTTGGATTCAGAACCGCAGTGCGCATTGGAGGAAGAGAAATGAATCGGGATAAAATTATCGTCCGCACCAGTATCATCGGCATTCTGGCAAACGCCTTTCTGGCTGCGTTCAAGGCGTTTGTCGGCGTGGTCACCGGATCGATTGCCGTCACGCTCGACGCGGTGAACAATCTGAGCGACGCGCTCTCGAGCGTCATCACCATTTTCGGCACGAAGCTCGCGTCCAAAAAGCCGGATAAGAAGCATCCTTTCGGCCATGGACGCGTGGAATACCTCACGGCGGCGATCATCAGCGTCATCGTGCTCTATGCCGGCGTTACGTCCCTCGTGGAGTCGATCAAAAAGATTCTCCATCCGGAGACGCCGGAATATACCACGGCCTCCCTCGTCATCATTGCCGTCGCCGTCGTGGTGAAAATTATCCTCGGCAGCTATGTCAAGAGCGTGGGGGAGAAGGTCAAGTCCGACTCGCTGATTGCCTCCGGTCAGGATGCAAAGCTCGATTCCATCATCTCTGCGTCCACGCTCGTCGCCGCCGGCATTTTCCTGCTGTTCCACGTCTCTCTCGAGGCGTGGCTCGGCGCGATCATCTCGCTGGTCATCATCAAGTCCGGTATTGAGATGCTCTCCGATACCCTCTCACAGATCCTCGGTCGCCGGGCAGAACCGGAGCTCGCCCGCGGTGTGAAGGAGACGGTCTGCTCCTTCCCGGAGGTGCTCGGCGCCTACGACCTTATTCTGCATGACTACGGCCCGGACTACTATATCGGCTCGGTGCACATCGAGGTGCCGGATGTCACGACGGCCGATCAGCTCGACCTGCTGGAGCGCCGTATCGCGCAGAAGGTCTATGAGGAGAAGGGCGTTCTGCTCACAGGCGTGAGCGTCTATGCCAAAAACACGAAGAATGACGCCGCCGCCCGCATTCACGATGAGATCCGCCGCGCGGTCATGGCGCATGACTACGTCCTGCAGATGCACGGCTTCTATCTCAATGAGGCGGAGAAGAACATTCAGTTCGACGTTGTGCTCGATTTCGCCGCCCCGGACGCCAAGGCGCTCTTTGAGGAGATTCTCGCCGAGGCGCAGGCCATCGCCCCGGGCTACCAGATCATTGCGACCCCCGATCAGGACATCACAGACTAAAGAAAGCCCGCTTCGGCGGGCTTTTTATGTTGACGCCGTGTCAAAATTACGATATAATATCTCCAATAGTGACTTTCGTCACACAGGAGGTAGGACCATGGACAGAGCCAAGGAGGAATTCTCGGGTCAGGGACGCAGCACGCCCGAGGGCTTTTCCTGCGACTATGCCCGTTTTTTCCCGTTCTGGTATAAGCTCACGCCCGGGCAGCAGAAGCGTCTCGCGGGCTATTGCACGCTGCGCCAGTTTCAGGCCGGGGAGAATATTTATTTTCATCAGATCTGCAACGGCGGCATGTACTTCGTCTATGAGGGCGCGATCCGCATTTATATGATTTCTCCCCATGGTCGGGAGGCCACGATCTATCACCGTTATCGCGGTCAGCGCGGCATCGTCATTCCGCTGTATGAAAACCGCCCGGAGAACATCATTCCCGTCTTTCAGGCAGAGGAGGACAGCACTCTTGCCTACATCTCCAAGATCGACATGTACCGGGCGACGCAGGAGAACCCGGACATGCAGGAGCTGTATCTGAATGTGACGGCGGAGTGTATTCAGGAGGTTGTCAATACCTTCTTCAGCTTCGCCTTTCTGCCGCTGCAGTCGCGCGTAGCGCGGATTCTGCTTGACCGCCTCCGCGCGGACGGCGATAACCGCCGCGTCGTAAACGCCACGCATGAGATGCTCGCCTCCGCCACCGGCACATCCCGCGAGGTGGCGACGCGCACCCTCGGCAAAATGCAGGCGGACGGTATTCTCCGTACCGGCCGCGGCAAGGTGGAAATATTGGACATGGAGCGGCTGGAAGAGCTGGCATCCGTGTAGGGGCGGATATCATGTCCCGCATTGAACCATAGAAACAGGGGAGATAACATGAACCAACAGGAGACTGTCAAAATTCTCGAGCAGGTGCGCAATGGCTCGCTCTCCGTGGCGGACGCCATGCTCCGGCTCAAAATGGAGCCGTTTCAGGATCTGGGCTTTGCCAAGGTTGATCATCACCGTGGCGTGCGGCAGGGCGTGTGCGAGGTCATTTACGGCGCCGGCAAGACCGACGAGCAGATTCTCGCCATTGCCGACGCTATGCGCGAGCGCCATCAGAAGACGATCCTTGTCACGCGTATCTCGCAGGAGACGGCGGACTTCCTCGCTGAGAAGCATCCGCTGCGCTATGAGCCGCGCGCACACGTGGCGATTCTGGGCGAGCTGCCTGAGCCGGACGGGGACGGCACCATCGTCGTTGCCACCGGCGGCACGAGCGACATTCCTGTCGCCGAGGAGGCAGCGCTCGTGGCCGAAGCGCTCGGCAACAAGGTCGTTCGACTCTTCGATGTGGGCGTCTCCGGCGTGCACCGTCTTTTAAGCCATCTGGAGACGATCATGTCCGCCCGGTGCATCGTCGCCGTGGCGGGCATGGAGGGCGCGCTGCCTTCTGTCATCGGCGGTCTTGCTGACTGCCCGGTGATTGCCGTGCCCACGAGCGTGGGCTATGGAGCCTCCCTCGGCGGCATCGCGGCGCTGCTGAGTATGCTCAATTCCTGCGCCAGCGGCGTGTCCGTCGTGAATATTGACAACGGCTTCGGCGGCGGATATCTCGCGAGCATGATCAACCACCTCGGAAGCCGCCCGGAATAAGCCATGAAAACACTGTATTTTGATTTTGGAATGGGCGCGGCAGGGGATATGCTCTGCGCCGCGCTGCTGGATCTCTGCCCGGATCGGGATGAGGCCGTCGCCGAGCTGAACGCAATCGGTATCCCCGGCGTGCATCTTGCGGCCGAGCCGCGGGAAAAGTGCGGCGTCATGGGAGTGCATTTTTCCGTTTTGGTGGATGGGGCGGAGGAGCTTCCGGACGAACCGCTGCCGGAGCATCACCATCACCATGACCTGCAGGACATTCGCGCCCTGATTCAGAGCCTCCCGCTGGAGGAGCCGGTCTGCGCTGACGCCCTCGCGGTCTATGACCTGCTGGCCGCAGCCGAGGCGAAGGCACACGGCGCGCCGGTGGAACAGATCCATTTTCATGAGGTCGGCTCGCTTGACGCTGTGGCGGATATCGTCAGCTGCTGCTGGCTCATGCACCATATTGCGCCGGAGCATGTTGCAGCTTCGCCCATTGCCACCGGCAGCGGCACGGTTCGCTGCGCGCACGGGATCTTGCCCGTTCCTGCGCCCGCCGCGGCGGCGCTTCTGGAGGGAATTCCGACGGTACCGGGCGACTATGAAAAAGAACTCTGCACGCCGACGGGCGCCGCGCTCGCGCGATATTTTGTGAAGGAATTCGGCTCCGCTCCGGCCATGACTGCCGAGCGCACGGGCTATGGCATGGGAAACCGCGATTTTTCGCGCGCTAACTGTGTCCGCGCTGTGCTGGGGGAGTCGGAAGCTGAGGATGAGATCACGGAGCTTTGCTGCAATGTGGACGACATGTCGCCCGAGGCGGTGGGCTTTGCCATGCAGATTCTGCTGGACGCCGGCGCGCCCGAGGTCTGGACCACGCCGGTGGGTATGAAGAAAAACCGCCCCGGTCTGCTTTTGACCTGCCTCTGCCGCGCGCAGCAGCGCGATGAAATGGTGCGGCTTATCTTCCGCCACACCTCCACCATTGGCATCCGCGAGTCCGTCTGCCGCCGGTGGGTGCTCCGCCGCGAGAGCGGCACGGTCGAGACGCCGTTCGGTCCGGTTCGCGTCAAGCGCTCGGTCGGCTACGGTGCTCAAAAGCAGAAGGCGGAGTATGACGATCTTGCCCGCATCGCCGCGGCGCAGGGTCTGACGCTCGATGAAGTGCGAAAAATAGTAATGGAAGCGTGAATCTCACGCTTCCATTTTTTCCAGAAATTCTGATTTTGTCATCATCATATTCAGCGCCCGCAGCAGGGCGTTGGCGCTCATGCGCTCCGGGAGGTTGAGCTCTCTCAGGAGCGCTTTTCGCTTTTCTGCGCTGTCCGCCGTGCCGGAGAGCCCGGCCAGATACAGATCTGTCTTTGTGATCTCGCCGGGCGCTGCCTTTTCCGCTTCGCCGAGGATGGTGGCGCCGCAGCGCCGCAGCGCTTCGATCAAGACCTCCGGGCGCATGCCCTCCACGCCGAGCTTGCCCTCCTTCGAGGCGTGATCCTTACGCCGTTCCTTGCCCGGGACGTCGGGAATATAGGCGTGCTTCACGCGCTTCGGGTCGATTGCCCCGGAGAGATACCGCCGAATGACGAAGCCCGCGCCGTCGCTGTCCGTGAAGATGATCAGACCGCGCTTTTCGGCGGCGGTGCGCAGCAGAGCGAGACGCTCTTTGTCATTGAACACGGCAAAGCCGCCCGTCTCAAAAATCGGCGCGTCCACGATCTGCCGGAGGGTGTTTGCGTCGTAGCGTCCCTCCACCACGATGGCCTCTTTGATCTGAATCATGCTTTCGCCTCCAGCATGATCGAGAGCATGAGATCCTCCAGCAGCGCCAGATCGTCCGCGCCGGAGTGCTTCATGGCGTAGTCCGCCTCGGCGCAGGCGGTCACGATCCGCTCCAGCCCCGCGAGCGAAAACTTTCGCGCCGAGCGCTGCAGCTTCTGCAGCAGAAAGTCATAGCGAAGATTGCAGAGCTCCATCGTCTCCTGCGTGCCCAGCCGGTTTGCATGCGCGAGCTTCGCGGCGTAGAGTCTGCGCATCTGCTGGCCGACCACCGCGAGAATCATGATGGGGGAGGCGTCCTTGTCCGTGAGCAGCTCAGAGAGCTTTTCCATCGCGCCGTTTCGGTTTCCCTCGGCGAGACAGTCCGTCACCTCGAAGACAACGGCGTCCGGCGTTTTCTGTGTCACGGCGTCAATGTCCTCGCGCGTGACAACGTCGTTTGCGGCGTAGGCGGAGATTTTCTCAATTTCCGGGATCATCCGGTTCATGAGTCCGCCGGTGATGGAGATGAGATACTTCGCGTCCTCGACGGTCACGCGCTTTTGCCACGCGGCGAACCGCCGCGACACCCAGCCGATCAGCGCCGAGTCGCCCTGCGGCGCAAACTGCATCACCTGACCGTGCTTTTTCATCGCCTTCGTGAGCTTCAGCCGCCCGTCGGGGGAGAAGTCCGGCCCCATGACGAAAACGACCGTGCAGTAGTCCGGAATGTCCTCTGCGAGCGAGGCGAGCCGCGCCGCTTCCGCCTCCGGCGCCTTATTCGTGTCATAATCCCGCACTTCGATGAGACTGCGCTCCGAGAGGAAGGGAATCGCGTCAATTGCGTCGGCCAGCGCCTGCAGATCAAGTGCTGCTCCGTCAAAGCGGCGATAGCTGAAATCATCCTCTCCGCCGGGGAGACAGACGGTCTTGAGCTGCGTGAGAAACTGCTCGCGCAGATAGTCCTCCTTGCCCCAGAGCAGATAGAGCCGCGCAGGCCCCTGCGCCTTCAGCTCAGTCACGGCGGCTTTGTAGTTTACGCCGGGATCTTCCTTATTCTTTTTGAAATTGGCTTTTGCCATTTGTGTTCACTCCATTCGGAAGGTAACGTCTCCGTCCTGATCCGTCCGGCGGATCGTGAGCCCGTGCTGCGCCAGACGCTCCAGCGTCTCATCGGTGGGGTGACCGTAGCTGTTGTAGCCGCAGGAGATGACCGCTGCCTGTGCATCTATCGCATCGAGCAGCGCATCTCCGGAGGCGTAGCGCGAGCCGTGGTGCCCCGCCACGAAGACCTCTGTGCCGGAGAGATCGTAGGCCGCGGCGAGCTTTGCTTCCACGGTGGTGGTCACGTCACCAGTCACCAGCACGTCAAAATCATCGTGAGAGATTCTGGCCATCAGACAGCCGTCCTCCTCTTCGCGCCCGAGCGCGACGAAAAGCTCGGCATTCAGTCCCGGCAGGGAGAGACTCATGTCATCCTCCAGCCGGTGGATGACGGTGCCTCGGCGCTCTGCCGTCTCGAGAATCGGCTGCAGTGCGCTTGATTCCGGGTCTGCTGCCGCCGGCAGAATCAGATGTGCCACGCGGCACTGCAGCAGCAGACGCACCGCGCCGTTCGTGTGATCCTCGTGCGGGTGCGTGAGAATGAGCGCGTCCAGCCGGGTGCGGCCGTCTTTCAGCAGCGCCTGCGCCGCGAGATCTCCGGCGTTCACTGCCGTGTGGTTTCCGCCGCAGTCTATCATCAGCGCCGTTTTTCCCGCGCGGAAATAGAGACTTTGCCCCTGTCCCACGTCCAGCGCTGTAAACCGCGGCACGGCCTCGCCCTGCCAGCGGGTGAGTCCTGCCAGAAGCAGCAGAGAGGCGACGCAGCAGATGATCGGAACCGCAGTCGGGATCTTCTTTCCCCGGCAGCGCAGAAGCAGCCACGCAATGATGACCAGATAGACCAGAACCAGCCAGCCCACCGTGAGCGGGCTTTCCGCGCTGTACCGCAGCCCGGGGACGGCGGCCGCGCCCTTTGCCACGAGCAGCACATACCGCAGCGGCCACGCGGTGACCCAAGCGGCGATGCGCCCCAGCGGCAGCCAGACTGCGCCGAAGATCACAGTGATATAGCACAGCGCGAACGCTGCGGGCAGAACCAGCATCACCAGCAGATTGGTAATCGGCGCGGAGAGCGTCACGGTTCCGAAGTGCACCGCGCCGAGCGGCACGGTCAGCGCCATGGAGCCGAGCGTGGCAGAGAGAACGGTAAACAGCTTGTGTATCGTCTCCGGCGGCTTTCCCGCCGGGAAAAAGCGCTGTTTCAGCGCGTTGTAAATCGGTGAGGTGAGCATCACAATGCCCGCCATGGCGCCGAAGGAGAGCTGCAGACTCACACTGCCCGCGCTGAAGGGATTGACGGCAAGCAGCACTGCCAGCGCCGCGAGCAGACTGGTGGGCGGATCATTTTCCCGCCCCAGCAGCGGCGCGAGGAGAAACACGCTCGCCATGAATACCGCCCGCAATACCGAGGGCGTGGCCCCGGCCATGAGCGCAAAGACGGCGAGCAGCGGCAGCGTTAGGATTGCCCGGCCGCGCCGGTGACCGAAGAGCAGTGTCACCGCGGCGAGCAGAAAGGACAGGTGCATTCCGGAGACCGCGACCGCGTGCATGATGCCGGCGTCCCGCAGGGGAATGTCGAGGTTTTCCTGATAAAGCATATGCTTGTCGCCCAGCATCAGAGCCGGCGCGAAGGCGCGCACGTCTGATGGGAAGAGGGTTTCCGCCCGCTTCAGCACCTGGTGAGAAAGCCAGATCGGAAGATAGAGCGCGCTCCACCGCCACTCGCCGGTCTTCTCCGGCGGCGCGGTCACGGTGCCAAGTGCGCAGACGCCCTGCGCGAGATAGCTGTCTGTCTCCTCGCCGTAGCGCTGCGTCCCCGGGCGGAGCCGAAGCTCCACGCGGATCTCGTCTCCGGGCTGCAGCGCGTCGGAGCCGCCGTCATAATCATAGACCCGCACGTTCATATGGTTCAGCCCCGGCTCATACAGCCGGAGCGTGACGCCCACGGCGTGATCATATTTCACCGGGTAATCGGTTACACGCGCAGCATAGACCCGCTCCGTTTTGCCGTCCAGCGCATCCAGCGGCGCAAGTATCCGGTGCGCCGAGACGCCGTACCAGCCGAAGCCCACGGCCATTGCCGCAAGACAGAGAATCCAGCGCCGCTGGGCAGTGCCCTTCAGGAGCCAGCCGAAGGGCGCAAGCAGCAGAGCGGCTGCCGCTGCCCACGCAAGCGCACTGACCGGCAGCAGATAGTGAGACGCATAAATCGCCAGAGCAAAGCCAAACGCAGTCCATGCCAGCTTTCGCACTGTCTCACCCTCTTGCCCGTTAATAAATCTATTATATCGAATTTTGCCGCGTCACACAAGAGCGCAGCGCCGCCGGGTTGACTTTTGAGCGGCTTTTTGATATATTTCCCATCAGCTTACGGAAAGGAGGCAGCGCATGAAAAACATACTCATCGGAAATCTGATCTCGGCGGCGGCCTCTGTGTTTCTGGCAATCAGCTGCGTGGTGAACGACAAGCGAAAGGCGTATTTCTGCCAGCTCATGGAAAGTGCGCTGCTCGTGGTGTCCAGCGTGTTTTTCCTCGCGTGGGTGAGACTGATTACGCAGGCGCTCGCCGTTGGGCGGAACTATCTGGTCATGAACGACAAGTTCACCGTCCGGCTCATGTGGGCGTTTACAGTCGTTGGAACCGTAATCGGCCTTGTGATCAATACCGAGGGCTGGCTTGGGCTCATGCCCATCGCCGCCACCATTCAGCTCACACTGTGCAACTATTACTGCCGCAGCCTCAAGGCCACGAAGTGGGGCTTTCTGACCAACGTTCTGATCTGGGGCGTCTATTCCTTCCTGATCTGGGACTTTGCCTACGGCGCCGCAAACGCGGCGATCGCCGTGGCGGGCGCCGTGAGCCTTTGGAAGCTGTATCAAAAAGAAAAGAAAACCTGAGATGCTGAAATGCAGCGTCTCAGGTTTTTTGCTCTGCAGGGCCGACGGCGGCCCGCTTATCAGATTTGTTTGATGGAATCAATCTCTTCCTGCGTCAGATACCGCCAGGCGCCGCGCTTGAGATCGCCGAGGCGAAGCGCGCCCTCCGCCACGCGCACGAGGCGGTGCACTTTGAGTCCTGCCTTGGCGCAAAGTCTGCGCACCTGTCGGTTTTTCCCCTCGTGGATTGTCACGGTGAGCTGATCGGCGCCCAATACCCGAACTTCCGCAGGGCTTACGCGCTCACCGTCCAGATCCGTGATGCTGCGGATCATCTCCGCTGCCTCGTTCAAATCCGCGCCGGACACTGTCACGCGATAGACCTTATCCACGCTGTGAGAGGGATGCGTGAGCGCATAGGCAGCGTCCCCGTCGTTTGTCAGCAGGAGCAGCCCCTCGCTGTCCAAATCCAGACGCCCCACGGGGTAGACCCGCGCACCGCAGTCCGCAACGAGCTCCGCTACCGTTTTTCGTCCCTGCTCATCCGACAGGGTGGTGACATAGCCGCGCGGCTTGTGGAGCATGAGATAGACGTGCGTATCCCGGCGGGGGAGGGGCTGTCCGTCCACGCGAATGTCGTCCGTCTCCGGGTCGGCAGACTGGCCGAGAATCGCCGTCTCTCCGTTTACCGTCACACGGCCGGCCTCGATCATGGCCTCCGCCGCCCGGCGGGAGGCCAGCCCGGCCTGAGAAATGCACTTTTGCAGTCGCTGCAGCATGAGATCACCTCAATATCACAGGGTTAAAGGATAAAAATGCCCGCCCAGCGAGCTGCCAGAACCGGCCGATCCGCTCGGCGAAGGAGAGCGGCAGATGCGTGTCCGCCTCCACGCTGCCCGCGCAGACGAGCGGCACACTGTCCTCTGCGCCGCTCTCCGCTGTCACGGTGAGTGTGCCGAGCTTCTCACCCGGCGCGATCGGCGCAAAAACAAACCGGGGCAGCTCCGCCCGAAAGCGAAGCCGTTCGCCCCGCTCGGTGAGCAGCGCGGGCGCGCGCTCCGGCAGCACAAGACAGGCGTCGTCCTGCCCGGAGAAGACCGGCAGCCGGTAGCCCACCGCCCGGCAGACCCGCCAGACGTAGTGCTCGAAGGCCCAGTCCAGCAGCGCGGTGTGGTCCTCCCAGTCGTCCGGGTCCGAGATCGTCACGCAGATCAGCTCTGTGTCCTCCCGCTTCGCGCAGGAGACGAGAATCCTGCCAGCCGCCATGGTATATCCGGTCTTGACGCCGATGGCGCCGGGATAGCTCCGGAGCAGGCGATTGTGGTTTACATAAGTTTTATCCCCGATGGTTTTCCGATCGGTCGCCACGATTTCCCGGAAGTCCGGATTCTGCATGGCGGCAGCGGTGAGCTGCGCCAGCTCCCGCGCGGTGGAGCCGTGCCCCTCCGCGTCGAGTCCGTGGGGATTTTCAAAATGTGTCTGCCGCAGCCCGAGTGCTCCCCCCTTTTCGTTCATGAGCCGGGCAAAGCTTTCTTCCGACCCCGCCGTAAAGCGGGCGAGCGCTGCGGCAGCGTCGTTTCCGGAGGCGAGCATAAGCCCGTACAGAAGCTCCTTCACGGTGTAGACCTCGCCCGCAGAAAAGCCCATGCCGGAGCCTTCTATGCCGGTGTCCTCCGGCTGAATGGTCACGAGATCGGATAGATCACACCGCTCCAGCACAAGGAGCGCAGTCATGATCTTCGTGGTGCTTGCGATTGGCAGAAATGCGTCCGCGTTTTCCTCATAGAGCACCGTGCCGGACGCCCCATGCAGCACCAGCGCGGCCTTCGCCGCCGTCTCCGGCGCTGCCTCCTGCGCGAGCGCAGCAGAACTCAGCAATAATGCAAAAGACAGGACCAACGCGGGAAATTTCATAAAAAGCACCACCCTTTCGGCAGTGCTTAGTATGTGCAGAATCAAGCGCGCGCATTACGCGAAAACGCGCGCTCACGCTTTATTTTCTCCGCTTGTCAATAAACGCGTCCACGCGGTCCATCACGCTCGGCGCCATGTCTATGATGCGGTCGACGGTGTTGTTGGTGGGCGCGATGTTCATCATGCGCACATTGCCGTCCTTGATGATGAGAAAGCCCATTGGCTCCACCTTTACGCCTGCGCCCGAGCCCGCGCCGATGCCCTGACGGTCCTTCGTGGTGGGAAACTCCGATCCGCCGCTGGCAAAGCCGAAGCTGACCTTGGACAGGGGAATGAGCGTAATGTCGTCCGGCGTGACGATGGGCTTGCCCACAACGGTGTTGGTGTCCACCAGCTCCTTGATTTTAGCCATGGTGGCGTTCATGACGGAAGTGATTTCGTTATCCATTGGAAACCGTCCTTTCTGCCGGTGCTTTCCCGGCGCGGTTTTTGGTCTTCTTTTTTTGCTGCAGCCGTGCTTTCAGCCACGGCAGCAGCAGCGGCAGCGCCTTGCAGGCGAATACGAGCGCAATGCCCACGATCTGACCGATGCGGATTGTGAGAATGAGGCGGGCGGCAGCGCGCGTTTTTTCTTCGGTGAAATCCGCCGAGAGACGAATGTCCCGCTCCTGGATCGACAGCGTCCGGGCGGCGAGCGGATAGAGACCGTTCAGACCTGCGCGGATGCGGGCGTAGTTCATGGCGGTGTCATAGGGATCGTCTGATGCGACGAGCAGATGCAGCCGCAGCAGATCCACCTGCAGCTTCCGGCGAAAGGCGCCGACTGCCTCAAGCGCGAGCCGGGCGAGCTTCAAAAGCGTGGAGAGATCCGGCAGTACGGTCTTTGTCTTTGGCTGCTCCTCCGGCGGCTTTGCCGGCTTTTTCTTTTCCTTTTTGGGCTTTTTGGGTTTTTCCGGTTTGACCTTCTTCGGCAGGATGGAGATATTCAGCGGCCCTGCCTTTGCACGAAGGAAGAACGTCTCGCCGTCAAATTCCGCGTCCACGCCCACGCGAAGCAGATTCAGCGCGGTGAGCAGAACTGCGATTCCCAGCAGAATCCAGAGCGCGGCGGTCAAGATTAGTTCTCCTCAGACGCGCTGTCGTCAGCCCGGACATCCTCGGCTTCCTCTGATGTGATTTCCAGCTGCTGTCCCCGGTTTTCCAGCTCGCGGATCGCGGCCTGCAGCTTTTCCGTGCCCTCGCTTGCCGTCAGATCCGGCAGCACGGGCAGTTCCTCCAGATTGGTGATGCCCATCGTGCGCAAAAACAGCGCGCTGGTCTGATACAGTGTGGGCCGTCCGGGCGCTTCCAGTCTGCCTGCGGCCTCAATCAGTCCGCGGTCGAGCAGGGAGGAGACGGTGTAGGAGCTGTCTACACCGCGCACCTGGTCAATATACGCTCTTGTCACCGGCTGGAAATAGGCCACGATGGCGAGCGCCTCCAGCGCCGACTGGCTCAGCCGCGGCGGACGGCGCTGCTCCAGCGCGCGCAGCACATAGGTGGAATACTCCGGCGCAGAGCACAGCTGCAGACTCTCGCCCATGCGCACGAGCCGGATGCCGCTCTGGGAATCCTCATAGGCCTGCGCAAGCTCCTTGGCGCAGGAGATGATGGTCTCGGTCTCCTCGTCGAGCACGAGCGCGATGCGGGACGCTGCGATCGGCTCGCCGGCCGCAAACAAGATCGCCTCCACGGCGGACAGTAATTGTTCGTGTTCCATGTTATTCTTCTCCCACGGATTCCGCAATGGTATCCAGAATGTCATTCACATTCTCATCGCTGCTTCCGGAGAAGCTCGCGACGTAGGTGCCGTCCTGCTCTGCCAGCAGCAGTCTGCCGAGACTGCACAGCTCCAGCACGGAGAGGAAGGTCGCCACAATCTCGCTGCGGCTCTCGCAGCGGCTGTAGAGCTCTCTGAGCGATATCTCACCCTCGCTGCGCAGCAGATCGATCAGATCCCGGCTCTTGCGGCGCACGCTGTAGGCAATGCGCTTCGGCGCCTGAAAGGCGCTCGGCTCCGGGGCGGATGCGCCTGCGCGCGTAAACACTGTGAGCAGACCGCGCAGCAGATCCTCTGCCTCAATGCTGTAGCGGTATTCGCCCGCCTTTTTCGGCAGCGGCTCGGGCGGACGGGAGAAATACTGCAGTCCGGTGCGGCTCGCCTCCTCCAGCAGCGGCGTTACGCTCTTGAGCGCCGTCATGGTGTCCTTGGCCTTGAGCTGCTCGAGCGAGGCAATCAGCTGCTCCAGCTCCGTGATCTCCTTTTCCTCGGTCAGCAGCATGCGTGTTTTGATATACAGCAGGTAAGACGCCATCTGCACAAACTCGCTCGCGATCTCCAGATCCAGCTTTTCCATCTCGTTTAAATAGGCGAGATACTGGTCGGTGATCTCTGCAACGGGAATGTCCCGGATTTCAATTTTGTTTTTGCTCAGCAGCAGGAGGATCAGACTCAGCGGTCCTTCAAAATCCACCATGTCGCTCTTATCATGCACCACGCCCTCCAGATAGAAGGTCGGGTCGGTCGTTTTATTCAGTTCAGGTGACGAGTTCATAGCCCCACTCCGCAAAAATCATGAGTTTGTCAAATGCCCAGCCGGTCACCGCGCTCAGCGGGCGGCCGAACACGCCGGACGCTACCAGCACCAGCAGGAGGATCATTCCGTAGCGCTCATAGCGCATGAGCTGGTCATACCGCTGTGACGGCAGCACCGAAAACAGAATTTTCGAGCCGTCCAGCGGGCTGATGGGAATCAGATTGAAAATGGCAAAGGAAATGCTCAGATACGCCGTGATGTAAATCGTTTTCAGGACAATGCCGGTCCCGCCGAGCGCCCGGAACAGCAGCCCATAGACGAAGAGAAACACGATCGAAATCACCACGTTTGCCGCCGGTCCCGCGAGCGCCGTGATGGCCATGCCTTTTTTCGGGTTCTTGAAGCGATACATGTTCACCGGAACGGGCTTTGCCCAGCCGAAGCGAAACACCACCATCATGAGAATGCCCATGATATCCAGATGCTTGATGGGGTTGAGCGTGAGCCTTCCGGCGTCCTTGGCGGTCGGGTCGCCGAGCTTATACGCCACGAAGCCGTGGCTCAGCTCGTGCAGTGTGATGCAGATCAGCGCCGGAATCACGCTCAGCAGTATGTCTGTCAGGAAGGACCAGTCCAGCCCGTCCCAGATTGTTTTCATCGTACTCATGTAATCACCGAAATCTTTACAGAAAAATAGATATTATATTATATCAACAAACCATGCAAAAAACAAGTCGATGGCAGGGAAGCGAAAAAAAGCTCCCATCCGAGGATGGGAGCTTTCCGGCTTGATTCGATTACTGGATGATGCGCTTTGCGCCCTGATAGTGGCTCACATAGTAGCTGGAGCTCAGGTCGCTGATGATGACGCCCACCGTGCTGGAAGAGGCGTGGATGAACTGGTTTCCGCCGATGTAGATGCCCACATGGCCGATCGTCTCGCTCGAGTTGGAGAAGAACACCAGGTCACCCATCTGCAGGCTGGCCTTGTCCACGCTGGTGCCGTTGTTGTAGAAAATGTCGCTGGCGGTGCGCTTGAGACTGTAGCCGCACTGCTTGAAGACATAGCCCACAAAGCCGGAGCAGTCAAAGCCGGAGGGGCTCATGCCGCCGTACACGTAAGGATAGCCCAGATACTGCTTCGCAGTCGCCACGACGCGCTCGGCAGTGGAGCTGGCCTCGGTGCTCTGCGCGGGAGCGGCGCTGGGATTGGCGGTGCTGGTGCTGGGCTTGGAGGTGGTCACATAAGCGCTGCTCATGTAGCCCTTCAGGCCGTTGACCGTAACAGCCGTCCAGTCGCCGGAGGTTCCGGTGATGGTCAGAGGCGTGGCGTTGTTGTAGGTGCCGAGGATGGAGTATCCTGTGCCCGGACCGGAACGCAGACGCACGGAGTTGCCCTTGACATAGCCGTCCGTGGCGCTGGCCGCGGGCGCGCTGCTCGGGGCGGAGGTGGTCATGTAGTCCTTGCAGACGTAGCCGTTCTGTCCGTTGTAGCTCACGGCGTACCAGTTGCCGCTCTCACCGGTGATGGTCATGGCGGTGCCGGTGTTGTACACGCCGAGAATCGTGCTGGAGGTGTTGGCGCCGGAGCGCATACGCACGGAGGTGCCGTTGATGTAACCGGTCTGGCTGGTCTGGCTGCTCGGGCTGCCGCCCTGAGAGGCGCTGCCGCCTGCCGCGACGTAGTCGGAACGGATGTATCCGTTCACGCCGCCGAGCGTCACCTTGGTCCAGCCGCTTTCCGTGCCGTTAATCGTGAGCGCGGTGCCGTTGTTGTATGTGCCGAGAATGGCATAGCCTGTGCCGGGGCCGGAGCGCATGCGGACGTAATCGCCCTTCACGGTTCCGCTGCTGCCGCCGGTCTGACTGCTGTTCTGCGCAGGAGCAGGGGAGCCGGAGCCGGAGGCGCCGGAGACCTTCACATAGTCTGCGCTGACATAGCCGGTCTGGCCGTTATACTCCACCTTGTACCAGTTGCCTTCCACGCCGACGATTTTCATCGACGCGCCGGAGGAAACCGAACCGATCACGCCGGCGTCCAGACTTGCGCCGCTGCGGAAGTTCACAGAGCTTGCGGTGACCGTGCCGGTTCCGAAGGATCCGGACATGTTCTTGGTAAAGGTGACGTAATCGCCGGAGAGATAACCCTCCGTGCCGTTGTAAACGACTTTGTACCAGCCGCCGCCGCCGTCAGTGACGACGACCGTCGTCCCGGCGGGGAGCGTGGCAATGATGCTGCTGCTGGTGCTTGCCCCGGTTCGGAAATTCACATCGGTTGTAGTGGTGCCGCCGCCAATGCTGACCGCGCTCGCGCCGGTAATCAGCATGACGGCACAAAGGACTGCCGTAAGTCCGGTTGTAAACCAGTTTTTCTTCATATCTTTATCCTTCCTTTCGCCGCTGTCTGCTCCCATGCGGAGACCGGGCGCGCCTCAGAGCGGCGGTGAACCGCGCCTTAAGCCGGTCTGCTTCGGGAGGACCGTGCGAAGGATCACACGGTCTGGGGTTTATTTCTCTGCCAGCGCCCGCTCCAGCCACACGGTGGCCACATCCATTGCAGGATAAAGACCGTCCTTCTCAGCCTTCTTGACCACGCGGTCCCGGCTCTTGAGATCGGGATCGGTCAGCTGCAGCTGAACGGAAACGCGGGTAGCCACGTCAAGATCCTTGACCTTTTTGGTCTCAAGGATCTGAAGCATCACGATGTATTTATCAGCCATGCTGCCGAAGTAGATCAGATTGTCTTTTCTTCTCAGCGGATGGCCCTTGTATTCCAGATCTTTGGATTTCGCCAAAACGAATGCACCTCTTAGTTCTAAAATTGAAACAGTTATAACTATGACTGTTACCGAATTGTAACACATATCCGGCAGGGTGTCAACCGTTTCGGGGCGTTTAGACCGGCCCGAAAATGTAAACTTTTCTGAATGGAAAAGGAAGACTGTCCCGAAAAGGACAGTCTTCCGATGCTGTGTATTGTTATTTCGTGAGCTTGGAGGAGAGTTCCTTCTTCACGATCTTCACGGCGCGCTTTGCCACATAGGGCAGCAGAGCCGGAATGCGCTGCTCGCAGGCCACGAAGCCCTCGGAGGCTTCCGGATGGTCGCGGCGCAGGTGGATGGCGTCGAACATGCAGCGGGTGGTGCACAGACCGCAGCCGATGCAGCGGTTCGGGTCGACGATGCTCGCGCCGCAGCCGAGGCAGCGGCTGGCCTCTGCCTTGACCTGCTCCTCGGTGAAGGTGAGACGATCGTGCTGGAAGGTTTTGGCCTTCTTGGGATCGTGCAGGATCGGCTGACGGGCCGGGGTGTCGAAGCAGTCGGGAGAGAGAACGATGTTGTCCTTGTTCAGCTCGTAGAACTCGCGCAGGTTACGGCCGATCGTGAGGCTCTGGCCGTCGTTGACGAAGCGGTGGATGGACTCGGCGCCCTCGCGGCCGGCGGCAATCGCGTCGATCGCGAACTTCGGACCGGTGTAGACGTCGCCGCCGACGAAGATATCGTCCTGCGCGGTCTGATAGGTGACGGCGTCGGCAATCGCGTTGCCCTTCTTGCCGGTCTTCAGAGCGCCCACATCGAGCTCGCCCCAGTCGATGACCTGACCGACGGCGGAAATGACGGAATTGACCTTGATCGTCTCGAACTTGCC
>JAZQDI010000078.1:0-36311 GCA_045546715.1 Oscillospiraceae bacterium
GATAATGGCGAAGGTTCTCCGCCGCCGGATTTCCTGTTGATAATCCATAGATAGTCACCTGTACATTCAAATTCAAACTCGATCATTATATCTTATGAAATCAAGTCGGATCGTAGCCATGTCGTTCTGTGAGCCAAGGAGTTGGGTCTAGTCATTGTCTTCCTAAGACCGCTTGGCCTCCGACTTGATAATGGCGAAGGTTCTCCGCCGCCGGATTTCCTGTTGATAATCCATAGATAGTCACCTGTACATTCAAATTCAAACTCGATCATTATATCTTATGAAATCCGCCTGTGTCAACTGTTTCAGCGCCTTTTTCCCTCTGTCGGTAAAATGACGAAAAACCGTTTCAATCCAGACAAAATGTCTGCTTTTTCGTAATTGACATCGATTTAATTCATCACTATAATAAAGTACAATCCATTTTAAGAGAGAAAATTGCAGAAAAAGGAGTATCAAAAATGGACCTCAAGCTTTCCAAGAAGATTATGAAGCCCGATTTCCAGGGTGAGTTTACTGCCAGCATTCTGGCCGCTGCAGCTTCTCCGGATATTATTTCTTTCGCCGGCGGCCTGCCGAACCCGGTCTCTTTCCCCGTGAAGGAGATGGAAGCCGCGACGCAGAAGGTGCTGCGTGAGCAGGGCGCCATCGCGCTGCAGTACAGCTCCACACAGGGCTATCAGCCTCTGCGTGCCTGGGCTGCCAAGCGCTATGAGGTTCTGGGCGTCAATGATGTGACGGCAGATGACATCATCATCACCAACGGCTCTCAGCAGGCGCTGGAAATGATCGGCGCTGCCATGATCGATCCCGGCGACAAGGTGCTCGTGGAGGATCCGACCTATCTTGTGGCGCTGCAGAGCTTCCATCTGTTTGACCCTGAGGTCATTCCGGTCACCATCAACGCCGACGGCATTGACTGCGACAAGCTTGAGGCTGCCATTGCGGCGAACCCTGACGCCAAGTTCATTTACATCATTCCCAACTTCCAGAATCCCACCGGTCTGACCTATTCCAGGGCCGTTCGCGAGCGCGCTGCGGAAATTCTCAGGAAGTCCAACCTCCTCGTGCTCGAGGATAACCCCTACAGTGAGCTGCGCTTCGCCGGCGAGGGCGGCAAGAGCTTCGGTTACTATCTCGGTGAGCAGTGCTGCATGTTCGGCACCTTCTCCAAGATTGTCTCTCCCGGCATGCGCATCGGCTGGATCTGCTGCCGCAATAAGGCGCTGCGGGAGAAGCTCCTGAGCTATAAGTCCACCGCCGACCTGCATACCAATATCTTCTGCCAGATGGTGCTGGCCCAGTATCTGGCGGACAACGATCTCGATCAGCACATTGAAAAGACCAAGGTTCTCTATAAGCAGAAGGCCGAGTTCATGATGGACTGCATGCGCAAGTACCTGCCCGAGGGCGTGAAGTTCACGCCGACCGAGGGCGGCATGTTCCTGTGGGCGGAGCTGCCTGAGGGCATCACCGCGGTGGATCTCTACCGCGCGGGTCTGGCCAGAGGCGTAGCCATCTGCCCGGGCGATCCCTTCTATGAGACCGAGCGCAACGTCCGAACCTTCCGCATCAACTACTCCAATTCCACGGACGAGGCAATTGAAACCGGCATGAAGATCCTTGGCGAAGTGTGCGCCGAGCTGATGAGCAAGTAACAGATTCGGGACTGATTCTTCTCAATGGAATCAGTCCCTTTTTTTGCCCGTGAAGCCGCAGATAATGCGGCTTCGTTTTATTGGATTATGATTGACGAAGTATGGTTTGCACTGGTATATTGTGGATAGAAGGGAGGCGGATGCTGTGCGGATTGAGACTGCGAATATTGCGATGGAGTTCTGCTGCATACTGTTTTTGCTGACGCTGTTTTTCGCGCTGCTGTTAAAACGCGAGCGAAACCGATCCTCCGTTATGATTGCTGTGATCTATCTCGGAGTAATCATCTCCGTTCTGACAGATCTGATTTTCCGTATTCTTGCTGCAGAGCAAGCCATTGCGGCAGCTCTGTATGTCGACTATATTTTGTCCTTTTCTTCTACGGTATTTCTCGTATGCTGCTTCACCTGGTATTTCTATCTTCGCTTTGAGGAAAAGGGGACGAGAGCGCTCAGCAGACGAATCCGCTGGTCCGTTTCCATCTATTCCGGACTGGTGATTCTGCTGTTTGCCAGTTCTGTATGGACTGAGCTGTTTTTCGGCCTGGACGCGGAGGGAAGATTGTTCCATACCAATTATTATTTCTGGGTGCCGCTTCTGTTTTTGCCTCTGGCCGTTGTCGATTTTGCTGCCATTCTGCGCTACAGACTGGTACTCGGCCCCGTAGAGACAGCCGTTTTGCTCTTATACTGCATTCTGCCCATTGTGGCCTATATGATCGATATGAAATATGCCACAGTTTTCGCGCAGTTGGCGCTGACGCTTGTCGCCTGTATGCTTTATACTTTTATCGATGCGGAGCAGGAGAAACGGATGCTGGAGAGTGAACGAGAGCTTGCAGAGATGCAGCTGTCCTCTATGGTGTCCCAAATTAATCCGCACTTCATCTTTAACACGCTCAGCTCTATCGAGAGTCTGACCGAGCAGAGGCCGGAGGAAGCGCGGCGTCTGATCAGCCTGTTTTCGGACTATTTATATGACAATTATGTGGAGCTGTCTAACCGACCGATCGTTCGGTTTGAGGAGGAGCTTCGCCATGTGGAGCATTATCTGTCAATTGAGAAGGTGCGTTTTCCCAATCTGAATGTTGTCTATGAGATCAATGCAGGAGATTTTTTGATCCCGTGTCTTTCCGTTCAGCCGCTGGCGGAAAATGCGGTCAAGCACGGCATCTGCCGTCGAAGAAAAAGTTCCGGAACACTTCGCATTGTCTCTGAAGAGCGCGAAGACGCATATCTCGTGCGAGTGGAGGATGACGGGGTTGGATTTGACATTGGTGATGCATCCGATCCGGCCAGACTTCATATCGGCATGAAGAGCGTCGATAAGCGGCTTCGTCTTCTGTGCGGCGGTTCGCTGACCGTGCGGAGTAAGGTCGGTGTTGGAACGCAGTGTGTGATCACCATACCGAAGGAGTGATTCCTGATATGACAGTGCTTTGTGTAGACGATGAGGTGCTGCTGCTTGATGCGCTCAAGCGCGCAGTGGAAGCGTCCGCGGACGTGTGCTCTGTCGCGGCGTTTGCGGATGAATATGACGCAATTGAATGGGCGATGGATCATCTGATTGACGCGGCGTTTCTGGATATCCGGCTGCATGATATGAGTGGTCTGGAATTGGCAGAGCGGCTCCGGGAACGCTACCCGGCGCTTCCGATTGTGTTTTGTACAGGATATCGGGATTATGCATATGATGCATTTCGAATTCATGCCTCAGGCTATTTGACAAAGCCGATTCGGCCGGACGCGGTGCAGCATGAGCTGGATTACATCCTCGGCAGGCGCGCGGGACGACCGGTGCTCCGTGTGCAGTGCTTTGGTTCCTTTGAAGTTTATTTCGGGGATCTGCCGGTTCGCTTTAAGCGCGCGAAAACGAAGGAACTGCTCGCTTATCTGATTGACCGCCGCGGTGCAAGCGTTTCGTCGCGCGAGCTCTATGCTCAGCTGTGGGAAGGGAAGAGCGATGAAAAGAACGGTATGAATTATCTCCATCAGCTTGCCTCTGACCTGCGGCGTTCGCTCCGCGCCGTGGGCGCTGAGGAGGTGCTGCTCAGCCGTGGACAGGGTTACGCCGTGGATGCTGCGCGTATCGACTGCGACTATTATCGGCTTCTTGCCGGCGATGTGCGTGCTGCCCGCAGCTTCACCGGGGAGTATATGAGCAGCTACAGCTGGGGAGAGGTTACCTGTGCGTATCTCCAGTCACTAGCCGGTGTCTTTCCGAAAGAGAGTGACATATAATGAGAACCGCCTGCCATGTCCGAAGCGGACGCGGCAGGCGGTTTTGTGCCCACGCCTTTGCCTCACGAGCGGTTCCGGGGATTGCAGGATCAAACAGATTTTGCCGCTTTGTAAGCTATACGACAGCATGCAATTCGGCGATTTGACCAAATGAAGTATAATTGCAGGCCTTGAGATGGGATTCTGCACAAAGTTGTAAGGCTTTTGTCAGAACGGAATGTTACATTGGTAACATCCTAAGTGGTGTGATGTGTCCATTCACACCCAAAATGACAAAGGAGGTAATCACGTGCGGAAATCAACCAAGCTGCTGTCCGTACTGCTCGTGGTGTGCATGCTAATCTCTCTCATGCCCATGGGCGTTCTGGCGGCGGAACCGACCGGGCCGAAAAAGGCCGCGGAGTGTATGCTGGGGGATCCCGGCGCGGCCTGGCGGCTGAACATCGTGAACGATGCAGCCACGACCATGCTATATGAAGTAAAGGTAAACGACAAGACGGAAACTCTGACTCTTGCTGCCGGAGAAACGCTCTCTGTCGGCATCGGCGAGGGCGACAGATATCAGGTTGCCAAGATCGGCAACTCCAACTACAATTTGCTCAGCGAGTCCGCTTCCTTCCAAAGCGGCGATTATGAGGCTGAAATTGCAAACACGTTCAGCCACAGACTGGGCGATGGCTTCAAAGTAGGCGAAGAATATATTTTCAAACTGAAGGACGGCACACTCTATGAGGGTGAAACGACTTCTGTGAACGGAAAAAACGCAGTTGCTGAGACTGTGGTGAGCTGTCCCGTGACACTCTCGACAAGCAGAACCGCCGGAAGCGGCAGCTTTACTCTGAACGGCGTACAGAAGACTGCCACGGTGAATGCCAACTATACCGTCAGCGGCACCGGCAACATCACCAGCGACAGCACCGCCAAAACCAGGGCGGCAAATCTGCAGACCGCCATCAACAATCTGTTCACCGCCGAGGCGCAGGCGCTGCCCGGCTATGACGCTTCCACATGGGAGATCGTCGGAACCACCATCAACTACGTCTACAGCAACGGTTTGTTCGGGATCGGCAGATCGGTCTCCTTCAGCGCAGAAGGCAATCTGATGGCCTATCAGCCGCTGTCGAAAGAGGTTGTAGACATCGTCGATCCTCTTGAACTCGGCGACATCACCCTGACTTTCACCACCGAAGTGGATGCCAAGACTGGCAGCGTGGAGCTCAATGTGCTCAACGGAGAGCGTCTCGGTGATATCAACAGCAAGATTAACGCTGCTCTCGTCGCAAATCTGATGGGTGTGCTTACGGCCGGCAATGAGGGCGGCTCCATGTCTATGGATTCGTTCACGCAGCTGTTGAGCAACCCGGATCTCCAGGGCCTGATGGCCATTGAGGCGCTTGATAATATGCCCAAGGGCTATGCTGTTACGCTCACAGAGGTGGACAAGCATGACGGCCTGTACGAAGGCCTGAGCTACACCGTTCCCATGACGGAGACCATGTTCATCGATGTGGACGTGGACTATATGCTGCGCGATGCCCTCGGCAGCTTTGCCTATGGTCTTGCCAGCGGCATGATCCCCGCAGAGCTCAAGGAAATGAAGCTCACTCTGCCTGTGAGCATCGGCCAGAGCTTCGCTCTGGAGGGCGTGCGCACCGGCGACTACACACTCACGGTTACCTCTCCCGGCGAGGGCTGGATTCCTGCTGCACAGAACACCTTCAGTGTTAAGGTCTCTGACGGCGGCGTGGTCTCCGGAATTGGCGGCAATCATATCTACGGCTCCATTCCTCTGCGGGATCTGGTCGGCCCGATGACCTCTGCAATCGGCATGAATCTGGGCGGCTGCGGCAACAGTATTGGCAGTGGCCTGATCAACTTGCTGACCGGCGGCGGTAATGTCAAGATGGTCAATACCAACGGCGTGGTATTCAACCACGTTCTCAACCACATTGAATTCACCAACGCCGCTCTCAACGTCAATGACGCGGGACAGGTTCAGACCACAGGTTTGCCCGGCGCTACATTTATGCTGATTGACAGAGATCGGTTCAATGCGCTTCTGGATTCCATGCTTGCGCTGGGCGGTGCAGTGATCAATAGTGTCATCGGCGGCATTCAGTTTGATGAGCTGCTTGGCCTGAAACAGGAGATCAATGATGGCGACGGCGGCGAGATCGAAGCCGAACCCGGTATGATCGAGCGAGTGCTCACATCTGTGCTCGCGCTTGGAGACCGTCTCGGCGGCTTGAATCTGCCTCCGATTCTCGAGTCTGTGGCAGATGAAAATGGTCTCGTGACCTTTGACCCGCAGAACAATGTGACGCTTCAAAAGCTCATTGACCTCATTCCGAAGCTGATGGATGCTGTGAACGGCATCGGAAACCTCGTGAATAACATCAGCACATTGATTCCGGACGGCGACTCTGATGCGACTGAGCCGGCGGAGTCCGGCGAGAGCGGCGACTCCGAGTCTGCAGCGCCTGCCGGTACCGGTATGCTTGATCTCGGCGGCCTTGATATGGATTCGATTCTGCAGCTGCTCGGCGCGATTGCGGAACCCGATCAGATTGGCGCGCTCATGGGTCTGCTCAACTCCTTCGCCGGCATGGCTCCGAGCGGTGAGAGCGACACACCCGCGGAGCCTGCGGATCCCGCAGAGCCGTCTGATCCTGAACAGCCCGCACCGGATATGATGGAAGTGCTCATGAATATGCTGCAGGAGTTTGGCGGCGGAGATCTCGGCTTTGCTGCGCTGAACATCCTCGGCCTGTCTGATGGCCGCTTCCCGACCTCGAACTATATCCTGATCCAGACGGCAGTGCCGGACGGGCGTGTTCGGAATCCGATGATGTATGTGTTCCAGAACACCTGGAATGCGGAGGACGGCAAGTATCATACTTATGCCAATATGGATCTTGCGGGCGTCATGTCCAATGAGCAGTTCGCGCTCTTCGCCGAGAAGCTTGCGCAGTCCTATGTGGTTCTGGAGGATATGTTTGCCGGCATGGCTTCCGCGGCGGACAACGGTCTGAGCGTCATGCGTGCCTTTATCGGCGAGGGAGACAGCTACAACACCCGCGCATTGTTTGATCACTGGGATGCGATTGTTGCGCAGATCTTTGAACAGATTCAAGCGCAGCAGGCTGCGGAGCAGGATCCGGCATCGTCTGTTGACGATGGGGAAGTCCCGGGTGATACGGAAATTGCCGATGACGGAGCGGCTTCTGCAGAACCCGAAACTTCTGAAGATCCTGCGCCTGTCATTCCACAGTATGACATCAAGGGCGCACTGGCCGACATCATCGATCAAACGCTGAATACCTTTGTGCCGAAGGCGGCGGTTTTGTCGTATGCTTCCAACCTGATCTATCGTCTCTCCGGAGGCATGTTTGACAGTCAGCAGGAGGCGGCGGATCTGCTCGTCGGAATGACGATGAACGAGGACCTTACTTTCTCCAACTTCAACGCGAAGATTCAGAAGGTCCTCAGTGACGCCAGATTTGTACTCAACGGTGAGGTAACCCGCAATTGGTATTATTATGACGTCAACCTGAACATCTTCACCAATGTGAATGTGGCCTATCATTACATCCTCAATGAGATGCTTCCGCCTGAGCTTGCGTCCGTCATTGAACGTGCGCTGCAGGGAGGCATTGATAAGGGAGAAGAGATGGTCGATGTGATCCTTGACAAGATCGAAAACGGCTGCGCGGCAGACGAGCCCGCTGTGCCGGAGAATCCCGATCCTTCGGAGCAGCCGGAACAGCCCGATACGCCTGCTTCAACGGAGCCGGCCTCCGGCGGCAGCCAAGATCAGATTGGTGGATTGATCAGCTTCATTGGCAATCTCCTCAATCCCTTCAAATGGCATTGACGGCGATAGAAACCTGAAAACAGGAATGGGTTTTCCCATTCCTGTTTTCAAAATCGATGCGGCATTTTGAGAGAAAGGAGGTGGCTGCATGGAGCTGCTGAACCGCGCAATCGTTGCGGTGCATGACGCCGGTCTGAGCGAGTTGCTCTATCAGGCATGGATTATAGTCGTATATTTGGTCGTGGCAGTGTTCTGCTTTTTCTGGCGGCGGCACTACGGCTATGACTGGCTGCGCGCACTTTTCATTCCGCTCGTTCTGCTCTTGGGACTGAATTTTTTGATTTTGCTGCTGGGATGGGCATTCACCGGATTTACACAGTTCGGAAATAAAAATATTGTGATTGGTTATCCGTTTGTGCCGCTTTTGACCATGGCTCTTGCACGTCTGATGCGGGATGATTGGCGCCGGATGATGGACTTTATGACGCCTGCGTTTCCGCTCACTCAGGTTGTAGCGAAAATATCCTGCTGTTTTGCAGGGTGCTGCTTCGGCTTTCCCATGGAACACGGGCTCTGGAATCCGGTGTTTGGGATGACGCTGTTTCCCGTGCAGCTGCTGGAAAGCCTTGTCGCACTGATTGTGACGTGCTTGTGTGTGCTGCTCGCGCGGCGGACGAACTATCGCGCTGACGGTCGGTTGTATCCGGCTTTTCTGATTCTGTTTGGATCAACACGCTTTTTTCTCGAGTTCCTTCGCGTGAATATCAAGGTGTTCTGGCTTGTTTCGGAGCTCGCGCTCTGGGCTTTGGTGATGGTCATTGCTGGTGCGGTCTGGCTCGCGCGGAAAAAAGGAAATCGTCGAGCTGCGCGGTGATGGGACGATGAGGCTTTATAAACGCAGAACCCAGAGACCCTGAATCTGATCCGCCAAAGTCTCATATTCCCAGAGCTTTTCTGAGTTTTTCAGACTGTTGGGATCATTGACCCGGATTTTTCCGTCCTCAGCGCCGACGAACAGCACAAAATGTCCGTTGTCCGTAAAGTCTCCGGGCCCCATGATGCAGACGATTGGGTTTCCCACCTCCAGATTGTCCATAATCCGCTGCCGGTCTGTGGGAATCGGAGTAGAGTCCAGACCCAGGGCTGCCGCGCCGTCGGTAAAGAAGCTCCAGCTCGTGCCGTTTCCCAAGACGTTATAGCCGTGCATCTCTGCAAACTGCGCCATTGCCCACGGATTCAGCGCAGTATCGCCTGTGAGATAAATCGCGGCCATGGACATGCAGGTTGGGCCGCAGCCGGAGAGCGCCATCCAGTTTTCGTTGTATGATCTCGCGCCCCAGCGCTCGTCCCATTGCATCAGCAGCGGAACTTGTCCCGGCGTGACTTCCTGCGATAAATCAATAGGCTCTTCCTGATCACACAGCATCGGATAATGGCGCACAAATTCCCGCGCATCTGGGTTTCTGCGATAGAGCTCAATCATTGCTGCCGGATAGTCGGCCGGGGAGAGCCCGTTCGCTCTCGCCCAGAGGCGTAGTTCGAGCGGCATCTGTTGATTTGGCAGCGCTGCTGCCAGCACCATCAGAAACAGCAGCGGAATCAGGAACAGACGCCATTTTCTTCTTTGCTTTATCATAAGTCTTTCTCCCGTCGGCTAATCTGCTTTTATTGTAAATAAGAATTGTTTCAGAATTGTATCAGCTTTCTTTTGCATTTCTTAGGAATCTCTGTCTGTCAAATGTTAAATTATCATTGACAAAACGAAAAGGAATGCTATAGTAGCCTTACAGGTGTCATGACACCTGTAAGGCTACTTCTTTTCGGAGGATATAATTATGAGCAAATTCAAAGCCTTCCTCAAGCGGAAGGACATTGAAATCACCCTCAAGCGTTATGGCATTGACGCTCTGAGCGCTATGGCGCAGGGCCTGTTCTGCTCACTGCTGATCGGAACGATTCTCAATACGCTCGGCCAGCAGTTCCATATCGGCTTTCTGACGATGCCGATTTATACGGATGGTCCGACCATCGGCGGCGTCGCCATGCAGATGGTCGGCCCGGCCATGGCGGTTGCGATCGGCTACGCGCTGCACGCCCCGGCCATGGTTTTGTTTTCTCTGGTGCCTGTCGGCTTTGCAACAAATGCCATTGGCGGTGCGGGCGGTCCGCTCGCTGTTTTGGTCACAGCGGTGATCGCTTCTGAATTCGGCAAGATGGTGAGCAAGGAGACGAAGGTAGACATTCTGGTAACACCCATCGTCACGATTCTCGTCGGCGTCGGTCTGGCAATGCTTGTGGCGGCGCCCATTGGCAAGGCGGCCTCCTGGGTCGGTCAGCTCATTATGTGGGCAACGCAGCAGCAGCCTTTCGTCATGGGTATTTTGGTTTCTGTCATCGTCGGCATCGCGCTCACGCTGCCCATTTCTTCCGCCGCTATCTGTGCGGCACTGAGCCTCACCGGCCTCGCCGGAGGCGCTGCGGTTGCGGGCTGCTGCGCAAACATGGTCGGCTTTGCTGTCATGAGCTTTAAGGAAAATCGCTGGGGTGGTCTTGTCAGTCAGGGTCTTGGAACCTCCATGCTTCAGATGGGCAATATCGTCCGCAATCCGAAGATCTGGATTCCTGCCATCGTCACCTCTGCCATCACCGGTCCGATCTCTACCTGCATCTTCAAGCTGGAGATGAACGGTGCCGCCATCAACTCCGGCATGGGTACCTGTGGTCTCTGCGGACCGATCGGCGTTTGGACCGGCTGGGTCTCTCCCAGTGAAGCTGCGCTCGCAAACGGCGCCGTCGCTATTACGCCCGGTGCGATGGATTGGATCGGTTTGCTCCTGGTGAGCATTGTTCTGCCCGGCATCATTTGCTGGCTTCTTGGCCAACTCTGCCGCAAGCTGGGCTGGATTCGTGAGGGTGATCTTAAGCTGGACTAAAAGCGAGAAGAAAAAGCTCCGGGAGCAATTGCTTCCGGAGCTTTTGTTACCATACCTGCCATTTGGCAATAAACGCGAGAAAGTAAAGAACGGAGAGAATCCCAATCACAAGAAAGAGAACAGTGCGGACACTCTTCTTTTCTCCCATTGACGCCATGGCTGCACTCAGTGGGAAGAATGCGAGCAGATAGCGCGGCGCACTCAAAAGCCAGGTAGCGCCGATGGCAATAAAGTAGTAGGGGAGGAACCAAACGCTGTAGCTCGCGCGGATTTTGCCCGCGCCATAGATCATGATGCCCAGCGCGGCAAAGCTCGCAATGAGATTCGGCAGCCACAGACCGTAGAAATTGTGCGGGTTATCGCGCAGGGAGCCAAGCGCGTAGTCCGTCTGGTAGGCGGCGGTGCTGAAAAACAGTCCGAATCGCTGATGCCAGTGCTCCGACTGATAGGTGAGAAACTGAAACGGATCACCCGCGACCTGCTTGTTTACCATCAGATATGCGCCGAAGCCGAGTGGTACGAGCAGGAGGGAAACACAGGCAATCGGCAGCTTTTTCTTTGTCGTTTCATTCGTGATGCAACCGTGTACCAGTTCCATCACAAGCGGAACCAGCAGCGTGATGCCAAGTGATCGGGTAAAGGCTGCGTATGCGCCCGCGAGTCCGGCAAAGAACCAATGGCCGCGGCGTGCGAGATAGATGCACCCTACGCAGCAGAGCAAAAACAGGCTTTCGCTCATTGCCGCGGGGAAGAAGAAAAAGCCCGGCGTCACCAGCAACAATGTAAGACCGCGGCGTGCGGTGCGCTCGTCGCAATCTAGCCGCAGCAGCAGATACAGCATTGTGCCGGCGCCTGCAAAGCTCAGGCCAGAGACTGTGAGCGCAGCTGCTGTCCAGTCCCGCACCAGCAGACGCGCCAGACGGATCATCACCGGATACCCCGGCAGAAACACCAACTGTACCAGTCGGTCAATGCTGCCCTCAGAGAGATACCAGTCCCGCGCAATGTCGAGATAGTGGATGCCGTCGCCGCAGACCCATGCTTTCATAGACTCAGTAAATGAAGTGGGGCCGAGGATCAGATTTCGCAGCGGCCACGCCAGCAGCAGGACAGCGGCATCCCAGCCTAAGAGCGCGAGAAAGAGCTTTCCGCTGTGAAGACTCGGCAGCTCAGGTGCGGTTAATTCCGCACCGTCACTCCAGAATTCTGCCCAGCGCGGGACAGTGCGAAGCCCCACCGCAGCAAAAAGCAGCACGCTGGTCAGTGCGAGCGCTCGCGTCAGCAGGGAGGCGTCAGTGAGATCAATCCGCCAGCGGGCATACATGACTGCCAGCGCAGCGACGCCCATGATTGAGAGCGTGTACATAAACGGTTTTTTGTTTTCCTGTTTCATTGCATTCTCCTGTTCCTTGGTGAGTTTCAGTTTAACACACTGCAGTCATTTGAACAAGGTTTATTCTTGCCTGTACTGCCGACCGGTGCTATAATCGGAGAAAAAACCGGAGGTTGATTCCATTGAAAAATCTGCTGAAAGAAAAAATGCTTTCCGGTGCGCCGACGCTCGGAACATTTTTCGAGACCGGAAGCGCCACTGTGGCGCAGTGCCTTGGTCTCGCCGGACTGGATTATATCATTATTGACAATGAGCATGGGCCGTTTGATCCGCAGTCTACGCTGGACTATGTCCGCGCGGCAAAGCTTTATGGCCTCACGCCGCTTGCACGCGTTTCCGAGATCAGTCGCCCTTCGATTCTCCGTCTGCTCGATGTGGGCGTTATGGGGCTTGTCATTCCGGATGTGCGCACTGTTGCAGAGGTAGAAAAAATCGTGGAATACGGCAAATATCTGCCGCTTGGAAAGCGCGGCGTTGCCAATACAGCGGGCAGCGATTTCTGGTTCGCAGAATACGCGCAGCAGGGTCTGGACCATTACTTTGAGGTCAGCAACCGGGAGACAATGCTTCTGCCGCAGTGCGAGACCGTGGAGTGCTTGAACAGCCTTGAGGAGGTGCTTCGCGTTCCCGGAATCGACGGCGTCTATGTCGGACCATTTGATCTCTCGACCGCGCTCGGAAAGCCGGGACGTTTTGATGATCCCGAAGTGAAGGATGCCATCGCTCACATTCAGAGCGTCTGCAAGTCGATGGATAAACGCTCCTTCATTTTCGCAGCTGATGAAGCAGCCGCAAAGCAGGACTATGCTCTTGGATATGAGAGTGTCACGCTCGGCATGGACGCCACCGTTCTCACCAAGGCCTTTCAAGGGTTGAAAAAAGAGCTGATCGGTTAATAGTATTTATTCTTATAACGATTCAGACAATTCGGATGTTACGAAAAAGACGACCACGATTGTGGTCGTCTTTTGTATCTCAATAGTAGATGGTGCTTCGTCTTCGTTTCGGACGATAGTGCACGCCGGAAACCATTCCCATTGCAGCGAAGGTCGCAAGCAGGGAGGAGCCGCCGTAGCTGAAGAAGGGGAGTGTTATACCAATGACCGGTGTGATGCCGATGCACATACCGATGTTTTCAAAGGTCTGGAATGTCATGAACGCTGCCACGCCGAAGCAGATCAGCGCGCTCATCGAGTTGCCGGACCGCACGCCCACGACCACGCAGCGGATGATGATGGCCGTCAGAAGCAAAATCACAATGATGCAGGCAATCATGCCGAGTTCCTCGCCGATGACGCCGAAAATAAAGTCCGTGTGCTTGCCTGGAAAGTAGTTCGACTGGCTCTGCGTGCCGTGAAACAGGCCTGTCCCGGTCAGCCTGCCGGAGGCGAGCGCCACCTTGCTCTGGTGTGCCTGCCAGTTGATACCGGTATTGGTGGGATCAATAGAGCTGTCATACGGTGCGAGGATACGCTGCTTCTGATAGTCCTTCAATACGAAGTTCCAGACCAGCGGAACCATGGCGGCGATGGCGGCAAAACCGATGGCAAACCAATGCAGGGCAAAGCCCGCAGCAAAGAGCATGGTGATAAAAATGGAGAAGAAGATCAACGCTGAGCCGAGATCCTTGGAAACAACCAGAATCACACCGAAGATCAGCAGAAAATGTCCCGTGATCTGAATGGCGGACATGGGGTCGTTCAGCCCGCGCGGGCTTCGCTGCAGCGTGTAAATCTGCTTTGCGAGCACGATGGAGAATGTGAGCTTGACGATCTCTGTCGGCTGCACGCCGATGCCGAGGAAACGGTACCATGCGCGGTTGCCGGTGCCGTCGTCTCTGCCGAAGACGATCAGACCCGCGATAAAAAGCACGTTGAAGATTGTAAGTGCGAGCCACTTGTCTGCCAGAATGTCCACGTCCAGCAGCGTCATGACCACGAATGCGCCAATGCCGAGAAACAGACTCAGCAGCTGCACGACGATGTATTTACCCGTTGAGGGATAGGAGGCGGTGGCGCTGGAAATGACGATGATACCGAACACGGCGCAGAGAATACTCAAGCTCAGCAGCAGCAGATCCGCGCGCTGAAAAAACTCCCGCACTGCAGGGCGAAATCGTTTCATTACTGCCTCCTCCTTTCCAGATTGTGTTATACGGCAATATAGTATATCACATCTTTTTTTCTCGCGCAATGCAGGAATTGTGAACAATCAAGCCTCGCTGCGCCGCCTCGAAAGAATCTGCTGCGCGAGCTCCAGATCGTTTCGGGGCTGATATGTGGTTGTGGTTGTGTATGAGTTTGTTTTTGTGTTTGTATTTGGGGTTGCGTTTGTGTTTGGTATACCATTGCATACGTCCGTATTCCTTTTGCTCCATCTTCGCTCGATCGCTCTCTTGTTGCGTTCACAGATCTTCTCATACCGGATTCTGTCCTCGTCCATTGATGGACGGAGAAAGTCCCACGCCATCTGCAGCGCCTTGTCCGTGAATTCCGGCTCCTTTCTGTCTCTTGCGTAATAAATGATAGCGGTGAAGAGCTCTCCTGCCTGCTCAAACGTAAGCCGATCCAGAAAGGTGAGACGATCGAAATAAAGCATGACTCCCGGATATTTTCCCATTTATTTGCCTCCTTGTAATTGGTTTTTCCAATGTCTAGTTTACACCTCACTGTGATTCAAAACCACGACATGTTTTTTTCAGCAAAAAGATCAGAAAATGGAAAAAATAGTATTGGAGAATCGGGATAGTTGGTGTATAATAGACTAAGCAAGCGAAACACATTAAATATACTGGAGGTATGTCATCATGATTATGGATTGCTCCAAATACGTGGGCCCGTGCTCCTGCGGCCGGGAACATACGCTGGAGACCAAGATGGTCGTCGTCGAGTATGACGCCCTGAGCAAGTTTGAGGAATACATGGAGGCAGTCGGCCTGCAGGGCAAGCGCCGTGCTGTGGTGTATGACAGCACCATTTATAAGCTTACCGAGGGCAAGCACGTTGCCGCTGATCAGGAGATCGTTCTCCCCGCACAGGGCCTTCGCTCTGAAGACTATGTCATCGAGAACATGATGAAGGAGCTCGACAACATCGAGGTCATTGTGGCCTTCGGCGCCGGCACCATCATGGACTTTGGCCGCTATCCGGCTTATAAGCTGGGCATCCCCTTCGTTGCTGTTCCCACGCTCGCGAGCTCTGACGGCTTCACTGCCGATATCTGCTCCGTCATTCTGGAAGGCCAGAAGAAGTCCATCCCCATGGTCGCTCCCACTCTGGTCGTCGCCGATCTGGACATCATCAAGGGCGCGCCGATGCGTCTGGTAGCTTCCGGCGTGAATGACATTCTCTCCAAGTACATCTCCCTCGTTGACTGGAAAATCGCCAAAATTGTCGACGGTGAGTATTTCTGCCCCATGGTGGCCGATCTCTCTGCCCACGCGCTGCAGATCATGCGCAAGGCCGCAGATGATTGGGCTGCCGGCGGCGAGCCGGACCACGAGGCCATGACCATGGCGCAGATGGAGTCCGGTCTGACCATGCAGCTGCTGCACCACTCCCGTGCGGCTTCCGGTGCTGAGCACCTGATGGCCCATCTGGTTGAGATGAAGCCTCCGCGCTTTGAAAACGCCGAGGGTATCCACGGCGAGTGCGTCGGTGTTGGTACCTTCCTTTGCTGCCAGGAGTATCATCGTCTTGCCAAGAAGACCCCGAAGGCCAAGGCCTATGAGCCACTGACCCGCGAGTGGATTCAGGAGAAGTTCGGCGACCGTCTGGCGGACGGCATCGTTAAGGAGAATGAGAACGACGTTCTCGGCACCTTCGATCCGCAGAATATCGTTGATCACTGGGATGAGATCGTTGAGCTGATCAACACCATCCCCTCTGTGGAGGAGATGGAAGGACTGTACAAGGCTATCGGCGCCAAGTACCTGCCTGAGCACATCGGCATCGATCCTGCGCTTACGCAGGAGATGCTGCCCATCTCCGCCGCCATCCGCAACCGCCTCACGCTGGTTCGCATGGAGCGCGTGCTCGACTTCGAATAAGCAAAACAATTCCGGGCTGCCTTTTTGCAGCCCGGTTTTTCTATTTGATTGGAAGGGTGTGCCCTGAAAGCAGGCTTTTCAGCGCTTGGGCAGGCAGCTTGAGATTGCTCAAGATCCAGCCAATCACGCCGGGGGAGAAGGAATCCAGATGACGGTTTGGCCCCATGAAAAAGAAACCGTCTTCCGCGTCATCCAAGTCATTTGACACATCCTTCGATTCGATGATGTGTCCCAGCGGCGCAGCGTAGTATTTTTTTACGTTGTGATAATCTGCGTAATATCGCTGTTCTCCAGCCTCGGAAAATCTCTGCGTAACCCGGTTGAGAATAACGCTGCCGCCCTCGCTTTCGCCATACATCCAAAGCGGTGTGCCCTGACTGTCATAGAGCACATCAGAATAAAATGCCGCATCGCTGTCCCAAAAGCTGCACAGCTCGTCGTGCAAAAGCGCGTTTTCAGACTCTGTGAGCTGCACGGAGAGGGAAGCTCGGAGCATTATGGCGCTCCCAAACCAGACTGCCAGTGCCGCTATCATCCAGAGACATATTTTCCAGTTTCGTTTCATGATGCGTCCTCATTGTATGTAATAAAAATTTAATAAATACATAAAACTAATATAACATGTGATGAGGATTGTGTCAAGAAAGCACAAGACAGCCGCTCCCCCCCGGGGCGGCTGTCTCATGCTGTGGAAAAATGAAGAATTGAAGAAAAGCACATACAATTTGACATTTCCTGCAAGTTGTCTATAATTATAAACAACAGATGTAGATTTTGCAACCGACAGATTTTTCTTTGTTGGCGTAGGAGCGACATTATTGATCAAAGTGTCGACTTTTTGTGTGAACTGGAGAAAGAAAATGAAACAAGAAAACCAGAGAGTGATGCTGACCAAGCGGCTGATTCGTGAGGCGCTGGTGGAACTGCTGAAAGAGAAAAACCTTCGACAGATTTCTGTTCGGGAGCTGTGTGAACGTGCAGAGATCAACCGAACCACTTTTTATAAACACTATGGCTCGCCGGATCAGGTGCTGCAGGAGATCTTATCCGATCAGATTCAGAATGTGATCGATCTCGCAGATAACAATGGAAAACCCGTTTCCACGCCGGACTTTTTGGAACGTATGTGCGAATATATGTGGGCAAACCGGAATCTGCACAAGGTTCTCTTTTCCAGCCAGACTGGTACAGAGGAGTCGGATCTGTTTCGCCTGTGCGCAAATGCCATGTGGAGCGTGCGCACGTTCCGGCCGGAGATGGAAAATCTGGATCCCATTACAGATAAGGCAGCAATGCTGTTTGTGGAGTCCGGGTGCTATGCTGTGTTTCGCTGGTGGCTTCTGGAGGATGTGAATCAGACGCCAAAGGAGATTGCCCATATCATCTGCCGGCTCATTGGACTGGAGCAGGGCGCATGATGAAACCAAATCGCTTTATCGCCTTCGATGTGGAGACGCCGAACGCGCGCAATCACCGGATGAGCAGCATCGGTATCGCTGTGATAGAGAACGGCGAGATTGTAGATTCCTTCTCCTCGCTGATAGACCCAGAGACGCATTTTGATGCGTTTAACATTGCGCTTACGGGGATTACCCCGGAGATGGCGGAGCCTGCGCCGAGCTTTCCTGCGTTATGGGAGGAAATCGGGCCGCTTATGACCAGTGGTGTTCTCGTGGCGCATAATGCCGCTTTCGATATGCGGGTGCTGTCCTGCTGCATTATGGACTATGAGATCGACGCTCCGCGCTTTCTTCCGTATCTCTGCACGGTGACTATGGGGAGAAAGTGCTTTCCCAATCTGCCGAATCATAAGCTCAACACGCTCTGTGCCTGTCGGGGCATTCCGCTTGACCATCACCGCGCAGACAGCGACAGTCTTGCTTGTGCGTCCCTGCTTCTGGACTACATGCGCTGCGGCATGGAGGCGGAGCCGTTTGTGCGAACCTATGATCTCTGGCACGCAAAGACGCTGCGGAGGTGAAGGAGATGGACACTCCGCTCGCCAAACTGGAGTTTATTGCCTCGCTCGTGCTCTTCGCTACGCTGGGGCTGATGCTTCGACTGATAGATCTGCCCTCAGAGGTGGTGGCGCTTTGCCGCGGTGTGATCAGCGCGGTATTCCTCGTCTTGTATTATCTTCTGCGCGGTAAGCGCCCGGATTGGGCTTCGATCCGCCGAAACCGGAAGTGGCTTCTGCTCTCCGGATTGTTTCTTGGGCTGAACTGGACGCTTCTTTTTGCGGCATATGTCACTACGACTGTCGCTGTGGCAAGTCTCTGCAACTACATGGCGCCGATGTTTCTCATCTTTCTATCTCCAATTCTCTTTGGAGAAAGACTCTCCGGGCGAAAGCTGCTTTGCGTGTTTGCTGCTTTTGCGGGCATCGTGCTTGTCTCCGGTGTGATCACCGGCGGGGGAGCGGGCGTGAATTTGCCGGGCGTTGCGCTTGGTCTCGGTGCTGCGTTGGGATTTACCGGCATTGTCGTTTGCAATAAACACCTTGTGGGTATGAACGCGCTCGATAAAACATTGGTTCAGCTGAGCCTTTCCTTCATCGTGGTGTTTCCCTATGTCCTCTGGAGAAACCACGGCGCAGTGCTGCATCCGGATCTGAACACGGTATTGCTCACGATCGTTGTCGGCGTGATGCAGACCGGTATTGCGTACATTCTATATTTCGGCTCCATGGCAAAGCTTCGGGTACAGACAGTGGCAATTCTGGGCTATGTTGAGCCGGTGGTCGCGGTTTTGACTTCCGCGTGGATCCTTCGTGAGCCGATGGATATTGCGGGCTGGCTCGGTGCGGCGCTGATCCTCGGCGCTGCCATTGCCGCCGAGTTGGTAGATCAAAAAGAAAAGCAAACTGCCGCCCGGTGATGAGCCGAGCGGCAGTTGCCGATTGCGGAATTGATTATTTCTGCTCTGCAATTTTGTGCTTTTCTGCGTATCCGGTGAGAAACAGTGTCAGCGCGCCGTCGCCAGTGACATTGCAGGCGGTGCCGAAGCTGTCCTGCAGCGCAAAGATGGCGAGCATCAGACCGGTCCCAGCGTCGTCAAAGCCGAGTACGCCAGTGATCAGACCGAGGGAGGCCATGACCGTGCCGCCCGGAACGCCGGGTGCGCCAATGGCGAAAATGCCCAACAGCACGCAGAAGAGCACCATGGTGCCGAGACTGGGGACACTGCCATAGAGCATTTTGGAGATCGTCATGCAGAAGAAGACCTCCGTCAGCACAGAGCCGCAGAGATGGATGTTCGCAAACAGAGGGATACCGAAGTCCACCATATCACGGCGCAGTACTTTACTTTTTCTTGCGCCGTCGAGCGCGACAGAGAGTGTCGCCGCGCTGGACATGGTACCAACAGCGGTGAGATAGGCCGGACCATAGTGGCGCAGCACTTCCCAGGGGCGCTTGCCGGAATATGCGCCGGCGATCAGATACAGCACCGCAAGCCAGATGTAGTGACCTGCCATGACGATGAGAATGACTTCAACGAAAGCGGGCAGCTGATGTGTGATCATACCCTCATAGCTCAGGTTGCAGAAGGTGGCGCAGATATAAATCGGGAGAATGGGAATCATGACCTTTTCCACGATCTTGAGCACGATATTCTGAAACTCCTCCAGCAGATCGCAGGTTAGCCTGCTTTTCGTCCACACGGCAGCGAGACCCACTAGCAGAGACAGCGCGAGCGCGCTCATCACGGACATGATCTGCGGAATGTTCAGCTGGAAGACGACTTCGGGCAGTTCCTTGAGCCCCTCAATATCCGTTGCAATGGACAGATGGGGAATGAGCGCATAGCCTGCACCGGTGCTCATGAAGGCAGCGCACACGGAGCTGACATAGGCAATTACCACGGCAACGCCGAGAAGGCGGGAGGCATTGTTGCCCATACGGGTGATGGATGGCGCGATGAATCCGATGACGATCAGCGGCACACAGAACATGATGAGCTGGCCGAGAATATACTGGATGGAGACGACCACCTTCATCGGACCGACGCCGAAAACCTGACCCAAACCGATGCCGATGGCGAGCGCCAGCAGGAGCCGGAAGGGAAGACTCGTGAAAAAGCGTTTCATTTCTTCCTCCTTTTGTCGGGAAGCGTATTTTGTTAAAAACCCGACATTATTTCTGCAACATTATAACTTATGTGTAACTGATTTTCAATTTCATTCCAATGATGAAGCCCATGCAATTGAATAATACCTCGTTGACGAACAGAAAAAATCACACTATAATAAGATTGCTAACAAATGAGAGAAAGGCGGCCGGTTTGGCCGAAAAGGTGCTAACCATGCATATTGTCTGTTTGGACATGGAAGGCGTTGTAGTCCCCGAAATCTGGATTGCGTTTGCCGAAGAGAGCGGCATTCCCGAACTCAAGCGCACCACGCGGGATGAGCCGGATTATACCAAGCTGATGAACTGGCGGCTCGATATCCTCCGCGAGCACGGGCTCGGCCTCAAGGAAATCCAGGATACCATCGCCCGCATTGATCCGCTGCCCGGTGCGAAGGAGTTTCTCGATGAGCTGCGCAGCATTACACAGGCAGTCATCATCAGTGATACTTTTACACAGTTTGCCTCTCCCCTTATGAAAAAGCTCGGCTGGCCGACCATCTTCTGCAACACGCTCGAGGTGGGGGAGGACGGCATGGTTACGGGGTTCCATCTCCGCACGGAGAAAACCAAGCTCTCTACCGTCAAGGCGTTCCAGTCCATCGGATATGATACCATCGCCGCGGGCGACAGCTATAATGACCTCGAGATGATCCAGGCAAGCCAGGCAGGCTTCCTCTTCCGCACCACCGATCAGATCCGAAAAGACTTTCCGACCATTCCTGCTTTTGAGGAATATGACGATCTGCTCGCCGCAATCAAGGAAGTTCTGTAAGTTTATAAAGGAAAAGGACGTACCGATTGGTACGTCCTTTTCCTGTGTCGTGGATCAGACATTCAGGCTCTCAATCCAGCTTTTGATCCCCTGCTCAGAGGCTCCGGAGCGAAAGCGCTTGCCGGCGCAGACCTTTGCGCCCTTTGCGAGCGTTTCCATCCGTCCCTGCCCCTCGCCGAGACCGCTGCCGCCAGAGGTGAAGAAGGGAACCACGGTCTTTCCGGAGAAGTCGTAGGTCTCAAGGAAGGTGTCGATGATGCTGGGCTCTCGATACCACCAGATGGGGAAGCCAATGAAAATGACGTCTGCCTCCGCCACAGGCGCAGCGGCGTCTGCCATCTGGACGCGGAAATTCGGATCGGCCATCTCCACGGTGGAGCGGGCTTTCTTGTCCATCCAGTTGAGATCTCCGCGCTGATAGGGAATCTCAGGACGGATCTCATAAATCGCAGCATTTGCCGCCGTGGCGACAGTCTTTGCCAGCTTCGCGGTGCTGCCGCTGGCCGAAAAATAAGCAACCAATGCGTTCATATTTGTACTCCTTTCTTATTCTGACGCTGTGTCAATGACCACATTATAACGCTGGGCTGACACTGTGTCAATATAAAAATCGTGCCTGATTCAATCAGACACGATTTGTTTTATTCCAGCGGAATATCCTTTGGCTCGAGCGTGAAGCCCTGACCGCGTACCTCGCGGATCTGCGTGATGGTTATAAACGCGTCGGGGTCAACATTCTGGATCATCTCAGTGGCGGCATACAGCTTGCGCTGCGGAATGACGCACATGACGGCTTTCTGCTGCTTTCCAAGCCATCCAGTCTCAATGAGCGTCATTGTGACGCCAAAATCGAGCTGCTGTGTAAGCAGTCTGCGGATTTTCTCATGTTCTTCCGAAATCACATATATTTGAATCTGACTCTTGCCAAGGATCATGGCCTTGTCCAGCACGATGGTTTCCAGCACGAGGACGATGATGCCCAGCAGTGTCTGCTCCGCAGGGCAGAAGAGCGCCTGCCCTCCGATGACGATGATATCCGTAATATAAACCCAAATGCTCACGGGGATGTGGGTGTATTTGTTGAGTACCAGCGTCACGATGTCCATACCACCGGTGGAGGAACCCACACGCATAACCAGGCCCAGCGCGACGCCCATGAGTGAGCCTGCGAACATGGCGGCCATGAGTGCATTGTCCGTCATGGTATCAATACCGGGGATACGCTGGAAGACGCCGAGCAGAACAGGGTAGAGAAAGGAACTGGCCACCGTCGTGACAGCAAACTTTTTTCCCAGTGTGAAGAGACCGATCACAAGCAGTATCACATTCAGGATCAAAACGAAGGTGGACACATCCATGCCCGGCATTGCCTTGTGCAGCACGATACCAATGCCGGTTGTGCCGCCCATGATAATATCATGCGGAATGATGAAGGCTGCGACCAGAAAAGCGAGCAGTGCGTTGCCGCTCACGACGCAGAGAAGTGTGATGGTCGCCCGTTTCCAAAGCTTGTCATAGGGCTTCATTTCGCAAATTCCTCCACGATGGCGAGCGCCCAGTCCACCATGCGGTCCATGTCTTCGACCACGGCGTGCTCATAGGGGCCGTGATGCCCGTAGCTGCCGGTTGGGAGGTTGGGGCAGGGAAGACCGCGATAGGACAGCTGAGCGCCGTCCGTGCCGCCGCGAATGGGCGCAGGCGTGACGTCCATGCCGCAGCGCTTCGCCGCGGCGAGCGCCTTTTCTACGACTTCAAATCTCGGCTTGACCATTTCCAGCATGTTGCGATACTGCTCCGTAATGGTGAGCTTGACGGTGTCTTCGCCGTATTTCTCGTTTAAGAGCTTTGCAATATGCTCCATGCAGCTGATGCGGGCGGCAAATTTTCCGGCGTCATGATCGCGGATGATGTAGCCCGTCTTCGCGTAGTCTACGTCGCCCTTCATTTCGTCCAGATGGAAGAATCCTTCGTAGCCCTCTGTGTCCCGCGGCGTGTCCCCTGCGGGCAGCATCGCGTTGAACTCCATGGCCACAAGTGCGGCGTTCACCATGATACCCTTGGCAGAGCCCGTGTGTACGCTGAAGCCATGAAACTCCAGTTCAGCACCGGCGGCGTTGAAATTCTCATATTCGATCTCGCCAAGTCCGCCGCCGTCAATCGTGTAGGCAAGCTCTGCGCCGAAGCGATCGAGATCCATGAGCGCCGCGCCGTGCCCGATCTCCTCGTCTGGACAGAAGGCAATGCAGACTGTGCCGTGTGCCGGCGCATCGGGCGCGCACAGGCGCTCCGCGAGCGTCATGATCTCCGCCACGCCTGCCTTGTCATCTGCGCCGAGAACAGTCGTACCGTCCGTAACGATCAGGGTTTTCCCCTTGAGAGCGTTCAGATGCGGGAACTCTTCCGGGCGCAGCACGCGGCCGCTCTCGCCGAGCGCGATTTCCCCGCCGTCATAGTTTTCGATCAGCCGGGGACTGACATTCTCACCGCTGAAATTCGGCACGGTATCGAGATGCGCGAGAAAGCCCAGCGGCGTTTTGCCATCCATGCCGGGCGTCGCGGGAATTTTGCCGTATACGTAGCAGTGTTCGTCCACATACACGTCCTGCACGCCCAGTTCCATCATTTCCGCCTCCAGCATGTGCGCCAGATCAAACTGCCGTTCCGTGCTCGGCGTCTTTACCGCGTATTCGTCGCAGGCAGTGTGCACCTTTGCGTATTGAATCAGTCTTTCATATGCTCTCATTTGGTTTCCTCCCATCTTTTCTTCTTTGTTATCATTATAATTCTCTGTCACTTCTTTTGCAAGGAAGACTAAACCAGCTTTGACAGAGCTTTTTCTGCCTCCTCGGCAAAACCGAGAATCTGCGGCACTAACGCCTTGCTGCGATGGAGCAGAATCTGCACAGTCTGACGGAGCTGCAGCTCCCCAATCGGGAGGATCACAACCTGACCAGAAGATGCTGCGCTTCGGATCGTATAAACCGGCAGAAGAGACAACACCGGCTCACGCTGCACCATTTCGCAGGCAGCCCGCGCGCTCTGCATTGTGAGAAATGGCGCAATGGAAACGCCTGCACGGCTGAGCGCGGTATGAAACTCAACGCTGTACGGTGCCGTTTCCTCCATCAGCACCCACTGCTGCTCTCTTAAATCCGACAGCGTGAGATCCTCCAGTCCTGCAAGGGGATGCATTGGATTGGCTGCCACGACGACCTCAGTTTGTGCGCTGTAGAGCCGATTCCATTCTGCATCAGACACTGGCGCGTCGATCAGACAGGCAAGATCGATGCTGCCGTTCTGCAGCTTTTCTTTTAGCGTCTGCGTTGCATCAACGGTGAGCTCTATTTTCACGCGGGGAAACCGACGGTGATAATCCGAGAGCACTGCTGCATGGATGCAGTCAAACAGGCTCTCCACCATGCCCACGCGCAGCGTGCCGGTAAGCTCTGCATCCGGACGCAGCAGCGTTTGCATTTCCTCGGCGGTTGAAACAATGCGAGCTGCGTAGGGGAGGAGCGTCTCTCCAAACTGCGTGAGCGTCACACCGCGGCCAATGCGGTTAAACAGCGGTGCACCGACCTCGCTTTCCAACTGCTTGATCTGCGCGCTGATGTTCGCCTGCGAATAGCCGAGCGCCTCGCCCGCGTGGGTGAAGTTGCCGAGCGCGGCGACCTTTAAGAATGTTTGCAGATTGCGAATTTCCATGTTCATCACCAATTGCATGATACCGTATCTTCCTGAATCAATCAACAAAAATATTGATTGAAGCCACAAAAACCATTTGTTTTTCAAATGATATGATTTGTGGTATGTTAGACACAACAAAGCTGAGAGGGAGGAAACAGCATGAAAAAGACCACCATTGCCGTTCACGGCGGTACGAGAAAGGACGACGCCTTCGGCGCTATCAACGAGCCGATTTATATGACCTCCAATTACCGCATCCCCACAGACGGAACACCTGTGGATTGGAGCGGGATCGAGAGCAACATTTATGCCCGCAACCGCAATGTCAACCAGATGGTGCTGCAGGACAAGCTCTGCGCGCTTACTGGGGCGGAGGACGGCGCGGTTTTTGCCAGCGGCGTGGCTGCGCTCGCCGCCGTGTTCACCACGTTTTTGAATACGGGTGATCATGCCATTGTCTCCGAGGTCTGCTACAGCGCGACGAATCTTCTCTTCCGCAAGTATCTCCCGGAGAAATACAATATCGAGGTCACCTTTGTGGACACGACGGACACCGCCGCTGTGGCAGCGGCTATCCGCCCCAACACAAAACTGATTCATACGGAGACGCCCGGCAATCCAACGACCGGCATCACGGATGTGGAGGCCGTCGCCTCGCTTGCGCACCAAAACGGCGCACTTCTGTCTGTGGACGCGACCTTTGCCGGTCCTGTCTGTCTTTATCCGCTCAAGCTCGGCGCGGATCTGGAGATTCACAGCATGACGAAATATATCAATGGTCACGGTGACAGCCTTGGCGGCTGCGTCCTTGGCGCAAAGAACCTGCTCATCCAGATCAAGGAGCTCGCTATGGTCAACTATGGCGGCGTTCTCAGTCCGTTCAACGCATGGTTGGTTGCCCGCGGTCTCGCCACCGCGCCGCTTCGCATGGCGCAGCACAGTAAAACGGCGCTCGCTGTGGCCAAATGGCTGGAAGCCTGCCCTGCGGTTCGATTTGTGTGGTATCCCGGTCTCGTGAGTCATCCGCAGCATGCGCTTGCTGAAAAGCTGATGCATGGGGAATACTCCGGCATGATCTCCTTTGATATTCAGGGAGACGAGGCGGCGCACCAGCGCTTTTTGAACGCGCTCACGCTTGTCACACATGCGGTGAGTCTTGGAGATATCGAGAGTCTCATCGTCTATTATGACCGCAGCAGTGACAAACTTCCGCACTATCCGGAGATTTACCGCGAAGGTTTCTTCCGCTTCAGCATCGGGCTTGAGGATGCGGAGGACGTGATCGCGGATCTGGATCAGGCGATGCGCGCAGCTGGTGTTTTTTAAAAAGAGAAACCCTCCGGTTTTTGAACCGGAGGGTATTTTGATATGTTACACCAGATCTTCGCTGCGGAAATACTTGCCCAGCGGCTTATACAGCAGGGCAAAGACCACGAGCGTGATGATGATGTTCGGGAGCATATATGCCAGATTATAAAGCAGAGAATAGAACCAGGGGCTGTGCATCGTCATGCCGAAAAAGCTGTCGGGCATGTATTCTGCCCAGACCGTCGCGCCGACGACGTAGTGAACGAGAAAGCGGCAGAACCCGCCGACGAGTGTGCCGGTGAAAATGCCGTATTTCTGTTTGTGGAACAGACCGGCGAAGCCAAGCGCTGCGAATGCGATGAGATAGTCGCCCAGAATGCTCTGCCAGCCGATGGCGAAGCCGCCGTCAAACATGAACTGCAGCACGCCGAATACGAAACAGGCGAGCAGGCCGCTGCCAAGACCCCAGCGTACGCTGTAGAGGATCAGAGGCACCATGGCCAGAACGACGGAGCCGCCCCAGGGCATCTCCCAGAGCTTGATCATGCTCAGGATCTGTGCCACGGCCACGAACAGGGCGCCTTCAACAAGCGCCCGCAGGGTTTTGCGCGATTTTGTCATTGGTTTTTCCTCCTTTTGTGTCCGCAGGACGGGAGAAGAAAAACGCCGTGTCTCCGGTTAGGAGGCACGGCGCAGTGATCTCTCTGATTCCTACGCCGGCATTATCCGGATCAGGTTCGGTGGTCTCAGCGTTCTATTCCGCTGTCTCAGCCAGGAAAGACCCAGCCCCCACTTATGCTGTTGCGGCTTTAGTTTAATCCAATGGTGTACTCTTGTCAAGAGAATCACAGGAAGAAGTATAAATTTTTATGTATTTTCAATTGGAAATTTAGGTTGACATAGCACTTCAAATCATCTATAATACTAAAGCGATTGTGCGAGGTGCGCTATGAAACTGGATCTGAAAGACATTATTGAAATCCCTGGCGCTTCGGTACCATTCTCTCAGGAGGTGGATACGGAGCTTCTGGACTTTCCCTCCGTTCTGGCGTATACTGCGCCCATCGCCGCCGAGGGTGCAGTGCGAAACACGGCCGGCATTCTGGAGCTGACCGGAACGCTTCGCGCCTCCATGCGCTGCGTGTGCGACCGCTGCGGTACGGAGTTTGACCGTGCCAAGGAGCTGCCGCTGCGCGCCACCATCACGGCGGATCCCGAGGCGGATGATGACCCTGAGATTTTTCCCTTGGAGGGCAACCAGCTGGATCTGGACGAGGTGCTCACGACCTTGTTCGTTCTGGACATGGAAGCAAAATGCCTCTGCCGGGAGGATTGCGCCGGACTGTGCGAGCAGTGCGGCAAGAATTTGAACGAGGGTCCCTGCGCCTGCAAAAAACCCCGCGATCCAAGAATGGCTGTACTGGAGCAGCTGTTGGATGATATCGATTAAAAGCTGCTCACAACAGCGGTCTGATGAGGAGGTGTCCACATGGCAGTCCCGAAAGGAAAAGTGTCCAGACAGAGACGTGATAAGAGACGCTCGTCCCACTGGAAGCTCACGGCTCCCGCGCTCGTGAAGTGCCCCAACTGCGGCGAATTTGTTCTGCCCCATAACGCCTGCAAGGCGTGCGGCAAGTACAGAGGGCGCGACGTGATCGCCGTCGACTAATTGGACAGCTTGAGAAGAGGAGCAGGTTTTGCCCCTCTTCTTTGCTCTATCTTGAGAAAAACGGAAAGGAGTGAGTCTGTGCCTTCCCGCTGCACCATTTGCCATATTGACGATGACAGTCCGCTGCGCGGTCACGCTGTGGAAGGAGACGTGCTCCTGTCCATCAACGGCAACCCCATCCATGACGTTCTCGATTATAAATACTATGCTTATGACACGCGTCTGACAGTAGAGCTGCGCACGGCCGTCGGAGAAGTGAAAACCGTCCGAATCCGCAAGCCGGAGGGCGGTGAGCTGGGTCTTGATTTTGAGACTTATCTCATGGACAACGCCCACTCCTGCGCCAATAAGTGCGTGTTCTGCTTTATTGACCAGATGCCGAAGGGCATGCGTTCCACACTTTATTTCAAAGATGACGATGCGCGGCTGAGCTTTCTGATGGGAAACTATATGACGCTCACAAATCTCTCTCCCAGAGAGGTTCGGCGTATCATCGATCTGCATATCAGCCCTGTCAATGTCTCAGTTCATACGACCAATCCGGAGCTGCGCTCCTTTATGCTTGGAAACCCCAGAGCGGGGGAGTGCCTCGATATCATGCGGCGTTTTGCCGAGGGCGGCATTGTCATGAACTGTCAGATTGTCTGCTGCCCCGGACTGAATGACGGAGAGAACCTTCAGCGCACGATGGAGGATCTCGCCGCGATGTTTCCGCAGGTTCGCAGTGTGTCCATTGTACCGGTCGGACTCACAAAATTTCGAGAGGGGCTCTATCCGCTGCAGCCGTTTACACCAGAGCTTGCCCGGAAAACGATCGATCAGGTAGAGACTTTCGGCAACGAATGTGTCCAGAAACTTGGTGAGCGTATTTTTTTCTGCGGCGACGAAATGTATCTCAAGGCCGGGCGCGAAATCCCGCCGGATGAGTTTTATGAGCAGTATACACAGCTCGAAAATGGCGTCGGTATGCTTCGGCTGATGGAAACGGAGTTCATGAGCGCTGTGAAGCTCGCCGATGAACCGGATGGCGTGCCTTTTTCAATTGCCTGCGGCACTTCGGTGGCGCCCTTTTTCCGTGATCTGATTGCTCGCGCGAAAGAGCGCTTTCCCGCGCTGGACGGTCGAGTGTATCCTATTGTTAATGATTTCTTTGGTCACAGCATCAATGTCTCCGGCCTGATTACCGGGCAGGATCTGATTGCACAGCTGAAGGGAAAAGATCTGGGGGAGAGGCTTTTTATCAGCCAGAACATGATCCGCCATGCAGAGATGGATTTCCTTGACGATGTGCCTCTGGAGGATGCGAGCGCTGTGCTCGGCGTTCCAATCTATCCTACGTCGCAGGACGGCTTTGATCTGTGCGACGCGATCTTCGGCATTCTGCCCGAGGTCAAGCTCCCGGTTCGGGAGCAGAAAACCAGCGAATACTATGTGTACAACCCCCATTCGAAGGAGGTATAAATAGATGTCGAAACCTTTGGTAGCTATCGTGGGACGCCCCAATGTGGGCAAATCCACGCTCTTTAATAAGCTTTGCGGACAGCGCCTCTCCATCGTGGAGGACACACCCGGCGTCACGCGTGACCGCCTCTATGCCGAGTGCGAGTGGTGCGGCCGCACGTTTGATATTGTCGATACCGGCGGTATTGAGCCGCGGGCAGACAATGAAATTCTTATGTTCATGCGCGAGCAGGCACTGCTTGCCATCGATGCGGCAGATGTGATCATTCTGGTTACCGAAATCGGTACCGGCGTCACCGCAGCGGATCAAGAGGTGGCAAACATGCTCCTGCGCTCGAAGAAGCCTGTGGTGCTTGCGGTCAACAAAATGGACTCCACCGGCGCGGTCGATCCCGGGATTTATGAATTTTATTCTCTCGGTCTCGGCGATCCGATTGCCGTTTCCTCCGTCCATGGTCACGGCACCGGTGATCTTTTGGACGCCTGCCTCGAGCACTTCCCGCCGCAGACAGACGATGAGACGGATGCAGATTATATTCGTGTTGCTGTCATTGGCAAGCCGAATGTCGGCAAAAGCTCTCTCGTGAACCTCGTTTTGGGCGAAAAGCGTGTAATCGTCAGCAACATGGCGGGCACGACACGCGATGCAGTGGACACTCGGTTTGAGAATAAATACGGTAAATATATCTTCGTTGACACTGCCGGCATTCGCCGCAAGTCCAGAGTGGATGACCGAGTGGAAAAATTCTCTGTCATGCGCGCGAAGCTTGCCATTGAGCGAGCGGATGTGTGTCTCATCATGATCGACGCGCGCGAAGGCGTCACGGAGCAGGATACGAAGATTGCCGGTCTCGCCCATGAGGCAGGCAAGGCGTCTGTTGTTATCGTGAATAAATGGGATCTGGTTGAAAAAGAGACCGGCACCATGGAACAGATGCGCAAGGATGTCATGCGCGATCTGTCCTTCATGTCCTATGCGCCGATTCTCTTTATCTCTGCGCTCACCGGTCAGCGCACGGAACGTATTTTTGAGCTGATCAATTTTGTGAACGATCAGAGCGCCATGCGTATCACCACCGGCATGCTCAACAATGTGCTGGCCGATGCGCAGGCGAGAGTGCAGCCGCCCACGGATAAGGGTCGCCGGCTGAAGATCTATTATATGACGCAGATCGGTGTCAAGCCGCCCTGCTTTGTGATTTTCTGTAACAGTAAGGAACTGTTTCACTTTTCCTACCAGCGCTATCTGGAAAACCAGATTCGCGCCGTGTTCGGTTTGGAGGGTACGCCGGTGCGCCTGATCATCCGGCAGAAGGGAGAACAGGAATGATCCCTGCGTTATTGGCCGTGATTGCGATTGTGTCTTATCTCATCGGCAATCTGAACGCGGTGTTTTTTATGTCGCGTCTCGTATTCCGCCGCCGGCTTCGCGCGCGCAGCGGAGAGTCGGCCATGACAACGATGAACCGTCTGTATGGTGTGCCCGGTATCGCGGCTGTCGCGGTGTTTGACGCAGCGAAGACGGTGCTTGCCGTTCTGCTCTCCGGCCTGGTTCTGCATCTGTTCGGCGGTGAGCCGTATGATTCTATCATCAGCTATACCGCGGTGGGTAGACTCTTTTCCATGTTCTGCGTCCTGCTCGGCCACTGCTATCCGGTTTTTTACAGGTTTCGCGGCGGACAGGGCGGCGTGGTTGCGCTTGCAGGGCTGCTCTGCGTTAATTTTCCGCTCGGTGTTCTCTCCGGCCTGCTTTTTGTTGCTGCTGTCGCCGCGACGCGCTGGGTCTCTCTCGGAACCATTGCGGGCGCCCTCATCGCTCCGATCGGCATCTGGCTGGAGCTTGGCGGTCTCTGCGCGCTGCTGTGCCTGTTCAGCACTCTGGTCATCCTTCTGAAGCACTGGCGGAACATTGGCAGACTGCTGCGCCGTACGGAACCCAAATTTGAGTTCAAAAAAGACCTCTCCCTGAAATTCGAGGAAGAGGACTTCTGAATTGGAAAACCCGGACTGAGATCAGTCCGGGTTTTTACTTTATCAACCTTTGCTCTGTCCAAACAGTACAGCGGCATTCGCGAGCTCTTCGCGAATGGGAATGTGCTGCGGACATACCTTTTCGCACGCGCCGCATTTGATGCAGTGGATTGCCTGCTGGCGTCCGTGTCCGCCAACGAGCCACTTTTCCTGACCGCTTGCGCGCTCAAGATCTCCATAGAGCGTGTGCATGTTTTTTGCCGTAAACGTGCCGGAGATGCCAATCTCCTTCGGGCAGACCTTCGCACAGTAGTTGCAGGTCGTGCAGGGGATGAGGGGGATTCTGTTCAGCGCTGCTCTTGCCTCGTCCACAACTGCAAGCTGCTCTGGCGTCAGCCCGTTAAAATCTTTCATATAAGAGAGATTGTCCTCCATTTGCTCCACGCTGCTCATTCCGGAGAGCGCAACCAGCACGCCGTCCAGATTGGCTGCGAAGCGAATGCCCCAGGACGCGGCGGAGAGGCTTGGATCTGCGTTTTTCAATACCTCTGCCACCGGAGCCGGAGGATCGGCGAGCAATCCGCCCTTGAGCGGTTCCATGATGATAACGGCCTTGCCGTATTTGCGCGCCATCTCATACACGCCGCGCGACTGAATTGCAGGGTTCTCCCAGTCTGCATAGTTGATCTGCAGCTGTACAAACTCCGCCTCCGGGTGCGCGATGAGAATCTCTTCGAGTTCCTCCGGTGTGGAGTGGAAGGAAAAGCCAATGTGACGGATCTTGCCGGCAGCCTTCATCTCTTTCACAAAAGACCACATATCAAAATCGTCGAATGCTTTGGTACGCATCTCACCGAGATTGTGCAGCAGATAGTTATCAAAATATCCCGCGCCGGTGCGCTCGAGGGAGGTCTCAAACTGCGCAATGGCGTCTTCTCTCGTTTTGCAGCCGATCCATGCTGCGTTCTTGGTTGCCAGCTGATAAGATTCTCTGGGATACCGCTCAACCAGTGCCTGACGGATTGCCTCTTCCAAACCAGTGTAAGCCCAAGCAGTGTCAAAATAGGTAAATCCGGCGTCCATGAACTTGTCTACCATCACTTTAACCTGCTCGATGTCGATTTCTTCGCCTTTCTTGGGCAGACGCATCAGACCGAAGCCGAGCTTTTTAATCTCCTGATTGAAAAATTTCATATCGTTCCCTCCCTGAATACTATTCTGACATGATGTCAATAACATTATAAGGGAACTGCCTGCACCTGTCAAATAAAAAATATCAGTTTGTGTGAGTACGTCACAGATTATTTCCTACTTTAATGATAGAATAAACCCACAAAGAAACAGGTTGGAATGGATATTGTATCAAAAATGAGCAGCGTCTCCTTGACAATCTTCCTTTCAATCAGTATGATATGAAATTGGCTGTGTCCCGCAGCCCTTGCAACAGAAAGAAAAAATTGAGATAGAAAGGACGAACGAGTCATGTTGGAACTGAAACACATTTCGTTCGAAGCGGAAAGCGAAGAGGGCGGCGTCAAGAAGATTCTGAAGGACGTTAATCTCACCATCGATGAGCGCATGGTGGTTATCACCGGCCCCAACGGCAGCGGCAAATCTACGCTTGCCAAGATCATTGCCGGTATCATCACTCCCACCTCCGGCCAGATTCTTCTGGACGGGGAGGACATCACCGGCCTGTCCATCACCGAGCGCGCGCACAAGGGCGTGAGCTTTGCCTTCCAGCAGCCTGTTCGCTTCAAGGGCATCACGGTCTTTGATCTGATTACGATTGCCTCCGGCAAGCGCCTGACGGTTTCTGAGGCATGTAATTACCTCTCTGAGGTCGGTCTGTGTGCCAGAGACTATGTCAATCGCGAGGTGAACGCCAGTCTTTCCGGCGGCGAACTCAAGCGCATCGAAATTGCGACCATGCTTGCGCGCGGCACCAAACTTTCCATTTTTGATGAGCCGGAAGCAGGCATCGACCTCTGGAGCTTCAAAAACCTGATCCAGGTCTTTGAGAAAATGCATGATGATATTCACGGCAGCATCCTGATCATTTCCCATCAGGAGCGCATTCTGGAGACAGCGGACAAGATTGTTGTCCTGGCCGACGGCGAGATTCGCGCTACCGGCTCCAAGGAAGAGATCATGCCCGAGCTCATGGCAGCCTCCGGCGTATGCAGCCGGCTGGTAGACAAGATTTAAGGAGGGTACCAACATGGCAATGGACCTGATTCAGAAGCGTCTGCTGCGCGAAGTGGCGGACCTGCACGACGTTCCGGAAGGGGCATATAACATCCGTGCCGACGGCCAGCTCGCGGGACGCAACACCACCGCGAATATCGATATTGTTACCAAGACAGACAAGCCCGGTATTGATATCTATATCAAGGACGGCACCAAGAACGAGAGTATGCACATTCCCGTCATCATTGAGAAGAGCGGCCTGCAGGATCTCGTATATAATGATTTCTTTGTCGGAGACGACTGCGACGTGACCATCGTTGCCGGCTGCGGAATCAACAACTGCGGCACGCAGGAGAGCCGTCATGACGGTATTCACAGCTTCTTCGTCGGCAAAAACAGCCGCGTGAAGTATATTGAAAAGCACTACGGCGAGGGTGACGGCCGCGGCACGAATGTCATGAACCCGACTACGATTGTGGAGCTGGGCGAAGGAAGCTACATGGAGATGGAGACTACTCAGATTAAGGGCATTGACTCCACCATCCGCGACACCAAGGCCAAGTGCGCCGACGGCGCTCAGCTTGTTATTACTGAGAAGATCATGACGCACGGCAGCCAGTACGCCGAGACGAACTTTACCGTGGATCTCGACGGTATCGATTCCAGCGCCAACGTGATTTCCCGCAGCGTTGCCCGCGATGAGTCCCGCCAGATGTTCAATTCCAACATCCGCGGCAATAATAAGTGCGCCGGCCACTCTGAGTGCGATGCCATTATTATGGACAGTGCCTATGTCGGCGCCCGTCCGGAAATTGTGGCAAACTCTGTGGATGCGAGCCTCATCCATGAGGCTGCCATCGGCAAGATCGCCGGCGATCAGCTCATTAAGCTGATGACGCTTGGTCTCACCGAACAGGAAGCTGAAGAACAGATTGTCAACGGATTCCTGAAGTAAACTGTCAATCGGAAAGCGCAGACGACTGTCTGCGCTTTCTTTATGTATATTTTCCTACTGAATTTATATGATTGACATTTCCGGTTACTTGGAGTATGATTTGGAAAATGAAAAGGGAGGATGTTCCATGACCAGAGAAGCCGCGTGGGATTTGCTCACAGAATACAATAAGGATCATTTTCATCTTCAGCATTCGCTGACAGTAGAGGCCGTTATGCGCTGGTATGCTAATGAACTCGGTTACGGCGACGAGGCAGACAAGTGGGCCATTGTTGGTCTTCTGCATGATCTTGATTTTGAGATGTATCCGGATCAGCACTGCATCAAGGAAGAGGAAATCATGCGTGCCGCCGGAGTGGAGGAGGATATCATTCATGCCACCTGCAGTCACGGTTACGGCATCACCGTGGATATTCAGCCTGAGCATGAGATGGAAAAGGTACTTTTTGCTGCCGACGAGCTGACCGGACTGATCGGCGCCTGCGCGCTGGTTCGCCCGTCCAAAAGTGTCAGTGATATGGAGGTCAAGTCCGTTAAAAAGAAGTTCAAGAGTCCTGCTTTTGCTGCCGGCTGCTCCCGTGAGGTGATTCAGCGAGGCGCGGATATGCTTGGCTGGGATCTGACAGAGCTGATCGACAAGACGCTGCGCGCCATGCAGGACACGGAAGCGGAACTGAATGAGAGAATTGCTGCGCTAAATTGATCGGATTTCTAAAAAAACATCTTGACTTTTGGCGGGATCGGTGTTATAGTAACTCTCGCCTTGGGGGTATAGCTCAGCTGGGAGAGCGCTTGAATGGCATTCAAGAGGTCAGCGGTTCGATCCCGCTTATCTCCACCAAGAAAAAAGACAGGCCTGTTGCCTGTCTTTTTTTCTTTATGAAATAACGAGAATCGCTGACCTCTCGATTTTAATTAATGGTCAGCAATGCTGATCGAAGAAGCGCAAGTTCTTTCGATCAGCGGTTCGATCCCGCTTATCTCCATTGACTTCATTCCTCTCAATATGATAAACTGATTTCAGAAAATAGAGAGGAGTATTCTTATGCGCAATCTTCGCTTCTTGCTCCCGCTGATCTGGGTCGTGTTTGTGTGTTGGGCAGAAAAATCTCTGTTTGCCAATTTTGCAGACTCCATGCTTGACATCGTATGGGCTTTTGTGTGGCCCTTTGCTTTCGGCGTTCTGCTCTGCATTGCGTCTTCTGTCAGACCGTGGGGCTTTCAATTTCGGTGGTATTCCGTGTTCCCAATTCTCCTGACAGCAGGCTATTTGGTGATTCGGTTTTATCCGCTGCCGATTCCCCAGATGATTATGGACTATCTGACGGGCGCGGAAGCCACGATCCTGATGATGCTGTTCTGCGGCTTTTTCGTAATGCGTACTATGCTGTATCCTAAGAGCGAATAACAGAAGAAACTGTCATATCTCCCTGTATTCCTGCATAAATTGCGGTAAGAATACAGGGAGGTACGTCAATGAAATGCTGTCTGTCTGATCTTCGATTTAAAGAGGTCATCAATGTTGCGACGGGGCAGAGACTGGGTTATATCTGTGATGTTGAGATCGATATGGACGACGGAAAGGTGCTGTCGTTCGTCGTTCCCGGAGAGCGGAAAATGGGTGGTCTGATCCCCGGTGACCGGGATTATATCATTCCGTGGCACGCGATCGTCCGTCTGGGAAAGGATATCATACTTGTGAATGCAGACCATATTTGCCGTCCGCCGCAGAAGGAGCATAAACTGCCGTTTTTGGAGTGAGATGCCATTATTCGGAATTCTGTTTTTCCATAAATTTAGGGTTGACAAATGGCGCTGAAAATGGTATATTCGATAAGCTGAAATGCGGAAAGGCATGCGGGTGTAGTTCAATGGTAGAACACCAGCCTTCCAAGCTGGATACGTGAAGTCGGATCGTAGCCATGTCGTTCTGTGAGCCAAGGAGTTGGGTCTAGTCATTGTCTTCCTAAGACCGCTTGGCCTCCGACTTCAAATGGCGCTGAAAATGGTATATTCGATAAGCTGAAATGCGGAAAGGCATGCGGGTGTAGTTCAATGGTAGAACACCAGCCTTCCAAGCTGGA